>JAJQBL010000064.1 GCA_021203325.1 Clostridiales bacterium
CTCTGTTATACACCCGCTGTCAAGTGTGACACGTTTTTTGATGATTGCTATAGGATAACGATTCAGTCGAAGCAGGTCGGTTCCCACCGCTGCACAAAAGGAGGCTCTTTGTATGGCCAGGCGATCCAGCGCTCCCCCATCCCGGCGCACCCCGTCCCACCGGGGCCGCAGGCCCAGGCGGCATCCCCTGCGCAACATCCTGCTGATTGCCGCGGCGGCTGCGGCGGTGCTGATTTTTCTGGGGACGGACGGATTCCCCTCCCTTTCGGCATCCTCCCTGACCGTCACCGGCTCGGACGGGACGCTGTCCGATGTGGACGCCTCCTCCGACGGCAGCGGCGCCGCCGCCACCACGGGCAGCGATGTTCTCATCGTCTGCATCGACCCCGGCCACGGCGGCAGCGACCAGGGCACCAGCTATCAGGACCGTCTGGAGTCGGAGGACAATCTGGCCCTGGCCCTGGCGGTGCGGGCGGCCATGGAGGCCCAGGGCATCACCGTGGTCATGACCAGGGAGGACGACACCTATGTTTCCCGCACCGACCGGGCGGCCATCGCCAACGCGGCGGGGGCGGACTTCTTCCTCTCCCTACATAGGAATGCCTCCTCCGACGGCAGCGGCCACGGCATCGAACTCTGGTACTCCACCAGGGCCTCCGCCACCACGGTGCGCTGGGCCGCCCAGGTGGAGGAGGCGCTGGTGGCGGCGGGGGTCTCCGGCAGCCGGGGCTGTCACAGCGGCTCCCAGTCCGACCCCAATGAGGACTATGACGTGTGCCGCCTGACCACCATGCCCGCCCTGCTGGTGGAGATGGGCTTCATTCAAAACGAAGACGATAACCGCCTGTTTGACGACCGGATGGAGGACTACGCCCAGGCCCTCACCGATGCGGCGCTGGCCGTCTGGAAGGAACAGGGTTGGTAATCACTCAGTTTCCCCTCTCTTTTGGGGCCGCCTTGAGGCACAAACGCTTCTCGGGGCGGCCCTTTTTCGCCCTCTGGCCGGGGTGGCGGCAATTTCCAGCGCCGACGCCCTTGCCTATTCGCCCTGTGCTGTGGTAAAATGGAGGCATCACGGAGAGAAAGGGCGGTGTCTCATGCCTCAGCAGCCGTCAACGATACAATCGAAGCTCCGCAGCCTGGGCTGGCTGTGGGTCAGTCTGGCCTGGGTGGCGGTGCCCGCCGCCCTGCTGGGAGTATTTCAGCTCTGCAAGGGCAACCAGGCGTGGATGAACGTTTGGGTGCGGCAGGTCACCTCCCCCATCAAAAGCGGCGTCTCCTGGCTCTGCTCCTTTCTGCCCTTCGGCGTAGCGGAGGTGATTTGGGCGGCGGCGGTGATCGCCGTGGCGGTATTTCTGGTACGCACCGTGCACCTGCTCCTCACCCGCAGGGGGAAACTCAAACGGCTCCTGCGCCGGGTGCTGGCCCTGGCCAGCGCGGCCCTCATCGCCTACGCGGGCTACACCCTGATGTGGGGGGCCAACTACTACGCCGACAGCCTTGCCGACATGACCGGCCTGGTGGACCGGGGCACCAACGCCTCGGAGCTGTACACCCTGCTGGTGGCCTTCTCCGACCGGGCCAGTGAGCTGGCGGAGGAGGTAACGCGGGACGAGGACGGCCTGTACATCCAGGACCTGGACACCCCGTTCGCCCAGGCCACAGAGGTCTATGACGGCCTGCTGGAGGAGTTCCCCTGTCTGGAGGGGCCCATCCGCCAGCCCAAGCCCATGATCTTCTCCCGTATCCTCAGCTATATGGGGTTCACCGGCTTCTTCTTCCCCTTCACCGGGGAATCCATGGTGAACGTGGACCAGCCGGAGTATCTGGTGCCCTTCACCCTGCTCCACGAGCTGTCCCACCAGCGGAACATCGCCTCAGAGGAAGAGTGTAACTTCCTGGCCATTCTGGCGGGGGCCCAGAGCGACAACGTGGACTTCGCCTACTCCGCCTGTATGTCGGCCTTCATCCATCTCAGCAACGCCCTGCGGAAGGCGGACACCGACCTCTGGGCCGATGCCGTCGCCCATCTCAGCGACACCGCCCGGGCAGACAACAGCGCCAACACCCAGTACTGGGCGGCGCTGGAAAGCCCCGCCAAAACCGCCAGCCAGAGCGTCTACTCCGGCGTGACGAAAAGCTATGGCGAGGAGGACGTGATGGCCAGCTACGGCGCCTGCGTGGACCTGCTGGCGGCCTATTACTTTGACTATAACCCTGACGCCCAGTTTTGGAACTGATACAAACGGACAGGAGGACTTGCCATGACCCCGGAAGAATTGATCGAACAGGCCCGCGCCATGCTGCCCCGGGCCTACGCCCCCTACTCCGGCTTTCCCGTGGGGGCGGCGCTGGAGTGCGCCGACGGCACGGTATACACCGGCTGCAATGTGGAGAACGCTGCCTACGGCTCCTCCCTCTGCGCCGAGCGCACCGCCCTGGTGAAGGCGGTCAGCGAAGGCCACCGGCATTTTATCCGCCTGGCAGTGATCGGAAACACCGAGGACTTCTGCACCCCCTGCGGGGCCTGCCGCCAGATGCTGTATGAATTCGCCCCGGACCTGACCGTTTACATGGCTAACCGGCGGGGAGAGTACCGCACCGCCTCCCTGGGGGAGCTGCTGCCCCAGGGATTCGGGCCTGATGCCCTCGGTTCTGAGGCAAGGTCGTCAACTTAATGGGATGTTCTCTTTAGGAAAAATGGTGACAGGATTCGTTTTTCTCTTAAAATTATGACTGTATTTGCCGTCTTTCCGTAGGGGCGCTTTGTGCGCCCGGCAAACCTTCCCTTTCCCATTGAAGTTGACAAAGGAACCGACTTTTCCGTGGGCAGGTATAGCGGAGAGAAAAGAACGTTGTCACCCATACAGATGATTTCCTCATAGCAGGTTTATGTAAGGAGCAAACGGGCGGGCGCACACTGTGCGCCCCTACGGAGAAACGAAATGTGGTATGATAACCTGCCTGCCTCCCCTGAAAGGCAATGTCATCAACTTAGGGCGATACACCCCTCCACCGGCTGCCGCCGGTCCCCCTCCGCCGTCAAGCGGCATTTCCGGTGCTTCGCACCTCCCTACCCTTTCAGGGGAGGAAAAAACTGTGGGAACCACCACGTCATTTGCTCCCCTGAAA
>JAJQBL010000040.1 GCA_021203325.1 Clostridiales bacterium
CGCCCTGCCCGACCCGCCCGCCCTGGCGGAGTCTGCCGCCGCCCAGGGGGATAACAGCGACGCGGCCTGCTTTTCCTATGAGATTCAGGACGGGGAGGCCGTCCTCACCGGCCTGACGGAGGAGGGGCGGGCCCGCACTGCCCTGACCGTCCCCACCGAGCTGGAGGGCTGCCCGGTGACGGCCCTGGGGGCCGACGTGCTGGCGGGGGACACCGCCCTCCGCAGCGTCACCCTCCAGCCGGGGCCGTCCACTGTTGCGGACGGGGCCTTCCGGGGCTGCACCGCCCTGGAGGAGATCGTGCTGGCGGGTATGACCCCCTCGGACTGTCTGGTGGGCCAGGGGCTCCTGGAGGGAACGGCGGCCACGCTCTACGTGGAGGAGGCGCAGCTCACCGCCTTCCGGCTGGACTATACCTGGTCCCAGTACGCGGGGCGAATCGCGGCAAGATAGGGGCCGCCGGGTTCCTGCGGATTGAATGGCATAAAACGGCAGCCCCCGCCCGCCGGCTGATGCCGGTGGGCGGGGGTCGTATGCTGCCGGTTTTCCGGCGGGGGCAGGGAGCGCGGCGGAAATGCCGCCTGACGGCGAAGGCCGGGCAAACGCTCCACGGTGAACGGTATCGGAGCGCCATGTTCCGGTGCCGCGGCCCGCCGGGGCGGAGGCTGTCACGCGCAGAACCGATGCTTCCCGATGACGGTGATCAGCGGCCGGGACCAGATCCAGGCGCTGGTGGCCGTATCCGGGTTGAAATAGTACAGCGCCCCGCCGGAGGGGTCGGCCCCGTTCAGGGCGTCCCGGGCCGCCTGATAGGCGGAGTCCGCCACGGGCTGGTCGATCTGCCCGTCCACCATGCAGGTGAAGGCCCCCGGCTCATAGACCACCCCGGCGATGGTGTTGGGGAAGGAGGGATTGTTCACCCGGTTCAAAATCACCGCCCCCACCGCCACCTGGCCGGAGTAGGGCTCTCCCCGGGCCTCGGCGGAGATCACCTTGGCCAGCAGGGCCACGTCAGCGGTGGCGGAGCTGTTGGCGGCCCCGCCGCCCTCCATCCCCAGGGCTTTCAGGGTGGCAGCCCCCACCACGCCGTCCGCCGTCAGGCCGTTGGACCGCTGGAAATACTTCACCGCCGACACCGTGGCGGAGCCGTAGATGCCGTCCACCGCGCCGGTATAGTAGCCCCAGCGCTTGAGCTTGGTCTGGATGGTGACGACGGTGTCGCCGGAGTCCCCCTGCCGGTAGCTGGCCGCGCTGGCGCTGACGGCAAAGCAGGTCAGGAGCAGGCTGACTGCCAACACAAAAACGGCGGTGCGCACAAACCGCCCGCTGAGTTTCTTCATGGTACAAACCTCCACACGTCAGAGACGCTCGATGTTGTCACAGCCGTCCCGGTTCGGGCCGCTGTGAACTGGATGCAGCGTTATGGTCTGCCGGCGGAGGTTCTTTTATGCTGGAACTGTTTTCCAGCACTGAAAAGTTGTGAAAAATGCCTGTTGGAAGGGTTTGATTCCATATTTTAAAGGATTCAGGCGGGGCGGCCAGTTCCCCGGATGAGGAACGGGAGAGCAGCCCTCACGCTTTCCCCAGCACCTGCTCCAATGTGGCCTCCTCCCCCGCCTCCAGCAGCAGGCCGATGAGCTGGTTGGACAGGAGGAAGCCCTCCGGGGTGAAGTGCCACCGGCCCCCTTCCTCCACCGCCCAGCCCTTGGCGGCGAAGGCGCGGAGCCGTTCCTCCACCGGGGCGAAGTGCATCCGGTAGGTGTTGCGGTACTCCTGACCGGAGATGCCGCGGACGGTGCGCATCCCCAGCATCAGGTACTCCGCGCTCCGCTCCCGGGGCGGAATCTGGTCGTCCTGGTGCAGCAGCCGGCCGCCCTGGAGAACGCCTTCGATATAGGCGTTCACGTCCCGGACGAAGCTGTACCGCCGCCCGCCAAAGTCGGAGTGGGCGCCGGGGCCGAAGCCCACATACTCCTGCAGGGTCCAGTATTTCAGGTTGTGGCGGGATTCCCGCCCCGGCCTTGCGAAGTTGGAAATTTCATATTGGTCATACCCCGCCTGGGCCAGCCGGTTTACCGCCCACAGGTACCGGTCGGCCTGGGCGTCGTCGTCCGCCAGGTCCAGGCTGTCCCGGTTCCGGTACAGGGGCGTCCCCTCCTCCACCTGGAGGCCGTAGAGGGAGAGATGCTCCGGCTTCAGGGCCAGCACTGCCTCCACGCTCTCCTGCCAGGAGTCCATGGTCTGCCCCGGCAGGCCGTAAATCAGGTCGAGGTTCAGGTTATCCACCTTTGCCTTGCGGATCAGGGCCACCGCCTCCCTGGCCTGGGCGAAGGTGTGAGGCCGGCCCACCGTTTGCAGCTCCCCGTCCCGGGCGGACTGCACCCCCAGGGAAATGCGGTTCACCCCCAGGCCGACCACCGTTTTCAGCAGCTTCAGGGTCACGGAGTCCGGGTTGCATTCTAAGGTATATTCGCAGTCTTTGGCGGGGGACAGCTCCTTATTGACTGTCTTGAGCAGCTTTTTCAGCCGCTTTTCCCCCCAGAAGGAGGGGGTGCCGCCGCCGATATATACGCTGTCGATGGTGAAGCTCCGGAGGTAGGGGGCGGATTCGGTGATGTGGGCGCAGAGGGCCTCCAGGTAGGCGTCCATCCGCTGGTCGCTGGCGGGGAGGGAATAAAAGTCGCAGTAGGCGCACTTGCTCCTGCAAAAGGGGATGTGGAGGTAGACGCCGAGGCTGCGGCTTTTCAGCGCCTTCTCCGCCTGGCGGATGCGCTTTTCCTCCCGCTTCTGCTGTTGACGGACGTTGTGCAGCATAAGAACGCTCCTTTGTGGGAAAGGTTTCCGTGTCCTTATTATAGGCGGTTTTTGCGGGTTTGACAACAGGGAAACGGCAGGGGGCACGGAAATCAAGTTTTAGGTCAAGCATACCAAAGAAAACCCTCAGTCTGGCCTTGCGGCCAGCCGGCTCCGCCGTCAAGCGGCATTTCCGCTTCGCTCCCTATGCCAAAGGCGGGCGGAACGAGCAATTTTATCATCCAACGATGGATAACATCTGCCTGAACCGCAAAGCAACAGCCTCTGATAAAAAAGCGTGATAAATCATTGCTTTT
>JAJQBL010000033.1 GCA_021203325.1 Clostridiales bacterium
CTAACCTTTCATAAAATTTCGCCCCTACACCACAAGGGAGTAGAGGACTTCATACAGTTTCTCAGATTCTATCCAGACCTCCGATTTCTCGAAGTACAGCTCATGGTCCGTCAGGACGGCTTCCACAGCTTCCTCCAGGTCGGGATTTTTCTCATCCGTGTACAGTTCGATGTCCAGCGCCTTGTCGCTGTGGTAGACGATGTTATCCGCCCCGAACTGCACGGCATTGGGATATAAAAAGCAGATAAAAGGCGGGTCGGGTGACTCGCCCTCTGCGAAATGATGGTAGGCGTAGGGGATACCCATCTCAGCTACCATCGCAATCACCTCTTTGTGTGTCATGCCGCCCTCCTAACTCAGTGCTTTCTCGATCAGCTCCGCCAGTGTCGTTTCCCCGTTTGCCTCCGCAGGGGCGATGTGGGGGAAAGCCCTGGCGCGGCCGCCCTGCCGGAGCGCATGCCCCTTTTCGAGCAGATGCGCGAGCTGATATTTATTCTTCGAGTAGACCGTCATCGAGATGGAATCCGAAGTCTCGGAGGTGGCTTTGGTCGTCCAGCTTTTCGCATAGGCGCCGGTATCGGATGGGGCGTTGGCTGAGATTTCTTCCTTCACGGATTTCGCCGCTTTCTTCACGGCGGCCTTCATCTCATCCGCCGCAAGGTCGGCATACTCCTCAAGCCCCTCGTTGATGGCTTCCGCCATTTCTTCAATTGACACAGTCCTGTTTGACATCAGCTCTCCCTCCGTTCCTTTTCGCAGGAAACCTTGATTGACTCCCGCTGGTAGTTCATCATGTCCACCGATGTGATGTTGTACGGCTCTCCCCGGAAGCGCACCCGGAAATGGGTGGAATCCAGCACAGCCAGTTCCGAGCAGTAGCGGACGGTAAAGGTCAGGCCGCCATCGGTGACCGTAAGCCCCGCCGCCTGCTGCTCCTTCTGCTGGTAGCTGGATGCCGCCGCGTAGGTGTAGCAGGTGAAGTATTCCTCCCACACGTTCTTGTGGTTGGCGTTCTCATCCACCACCGTGGTATTCTTCTCGAAGGTTACCCGCTCATTCAGGAGTGAAATCTTCATCAGAACACCCCTTCCCGTATCGCAAACAGGAGGTTGCGGAGCGTCATCACAAGGTCGTGGTGATCCGCCTCCTCCCGGTGCTCAAACAGGTAGCCGGTCGCATACAGGATAGCAACACGCATCACTTCCCGTATCCGTTCCAGCTCCTCATCCGTGTACATCTCTTCATCCTCGGTTTCCCCGGAAATGACAGCCCATTTGTCAGGGTCAAGCCTTGCCACATCCGCACACAGGTGCTTGGCAGTGGAAAGGAGGACGCCGATCAGAGCGTCCTCATCGGAGCTGTCAACCCGGAGATAGGTCTTCGCCTCAGAAATCGGAACTAAAACCATATGGCATCCTCCTCCCCGTTAAAATCAGGCGCCGGCTGCCATCTGAAGAACCTGCACCGCTTCCGGCAGGATGAGCTTGCCATCCACACGCTGGGTCGTCAGGAAGCCGACCTGGTCGGTGCGGGCATACAGCTCGTTCAGTCTGCGGAAGGTGCGGCCGACACGGTCAGCGATCCAGTAGTAGCTCATGTCGCCAAAGAGCAGGGTCTTGTTACCTGCCTCCACAGCCAGCATATAGGACGAAGTCTTCAGCGGGCGGTTGAGCAGGGTATCCGGCTCCGCGATGCCAAGGCCCGGCTTCCAGATATAGTTGTCGTTGGCATCCTTGATGGTCATCATCTGAAGCACCAGCGCCTCGTTGCACAGGAAGGTCGCCTTCTTGCGGTACGGACTCTTCAGCGCGTAATACAGCTGATAAATCTCATCGAAGGTCACGGCGGTCTGGCTTGCTGCGGTCACGCCGACCTGCGCACCGGCATCGTCCAGGATGCCCAGCGGCTTGCCGATACCGTCTCCGTTGATGAAAGCGTTCTCCTCGGCGTTGCCCATCGTCACACCGAAACGGCGGGAGATATACGCAGCCAGGTCAAACGCGGAATCATGCAGCAGCTCGTTCGAGATTTTAATCATCGTGCCAAGCTTATACGCAGAAAGCGTTGTCTGGCCGAAGGTGAGCGTGGTCTCCGGGATTTCCTCACCCTCATCAATCCAGGACGCCTCGCCAGTCTCTTCCGCGATCGGAATCTTGCGGGTGCCGGAGCTGGTGTGGATGATGTGTGCCATGCCGCGGAAGATATTGTTCTCCTCCAAAGCTTCAATCAGCTGGCGCTCGAACTCATCCGGCACGGTATAGCCGCCCTCTGTGTCCACGCCGATGGACAGCGCGTTCTGGATCGCACCGTAGTCGCCGCGCATACGGATCATATTCCAGAATGCATCGGAATACTCCGGGGTGCCGGTCGGCTTATTCGACACAGGCTTTACCTCCGCCTGCGGCTTGCCGGTCACCGGGGTGGAAGTCGGTGCCTTCAGCTGTGCCTCAAATGCCTCCTGCTCTTCCAGGCGCTTGATCTCGTCACCGAGGCTCTTCACCTCGCCCGCCATCTTGTTGTACTGTTCCACGGCATCACTCGCCACGAGGCCGTTCTCGCCGCGGTAGTCTTCCAGGAACTTCTTCGTCTGCTCCCACAGGGCAGCCCTTTTGCTTCTCAGTTCAAGAATCTTACTCATAGATTTCTTACCTCCATAAAAATTGTGTAGTGGTTTGGTGCATAAAAAGAGCCGGGGTTCATCGAAGGAACTCCAGCTGCTTTTCCAAAATCTGAAACGGGACGCTGCCGTCCTCGGTCGTGCCGTCCATGCCGATGGCCGGCTGTGTCTCTTTCGGAGGCTCTGGCTCTGACAGTTTCACGGGCTGTGCTTCATCCGTGACACCGAGGCGGTTCATGATCATCTGATTCATGAGGCGTGTGGAATAAAGGTAGATGCCTTTCTTCTCATCATCGTCCTCATCTTCATCCGGCTCATCCTCGTCGGGGTCGTCCGGCTTCTCCTCTTCCTCTTCTTCCTCTGGCTTTTCTTCCGCAGTAAAGAGGATTTCATCACAGAAGCCCAGCTTGAACGCTTCCTTCGCGTCCAGCCATGTCTCGTTGGACATCAGCGTGGA
>JAJQBL010000018.1 GCA_021203325.1 Clostridiales bacterium
CTGTCTGGCTTTGATACCTCCAAGGTGGCAGATATGAGATGGATGTTTTGTGGTTGCCATGCGCTAACCAAATTAAACTTGTCCGGCTTCGATACCTCCAGGGTGACAAATATGAGCAGGATGTTTTTTGCTTGCTGTGCGCTAACCAAATTAAACCTGTCCGGCTTTGATACCTCTAAGGTGGTGGATATGCGTTATATGTTTTTTAACTGCTACTCTTTGCAATCACTGAACCTGTCCGGGTGGGATACCTCCAGCGTAAAGCGTATGGAAAGCATGTTCTCCGGCTGCAAATCTCTGACCGAGTTCAACCCGCTCTGGCTGAACACCGCCAACGCAGACACAACGGATATGTACACCGGTACCCGCTGGGCGTAAACCGATAAATCACAGCGCACAGGAGACGCGGCGATGGGGATTTGGCGTTTCCTGCAGTTAGAAAGAGGATACATCTTTGGAAAGGTTGGATGCGTTATGAACCGGAAGATCGACCTGCGCCGCTATTGTAGCGAGGAAACGGCAGGCGCGGGCGAACAGCTCCTGCAGGGCGTTACCCACGAGAGGCTGGAGCGTCCGGAGGACGGGAGCCTCTGGGTGTCGGCAAAGGTGGTTGACTTTTTCCACTTTGTCAGCCATGCATCGGCCACCGCGTCCGACGGCGTGATCTCCGACTTTCGCTGTGACTGCCCCAGCGGGCGAAAAGGCCGCTTTTGCCAGCACATTGCCGCATTGCTCCTGTACTTCGATGAGGCCCTTGCCGCCTCACCCTCCGCAACGGAACCGGAGGAAGCGCCGCCGGAGGAGGAGCCATTCGTTTTCGAGGATAACGACACGCCCGCAGCGGCGCCCTTCCCGGACGGAGCGGATGCAATCGACGAAATGCCGCAGGAGGAACCCTTCACGTTCGAGAAAGAGGACGCAGCCGATGGAGAACCGCAGGAGGACTCCTTCGCGTTCGAGGACGATGACACGCCCTCAGAGGCGTCCCTCCCAGTCGGGGAGGATGTGCCGCCCGATGATGGGCAGCCCCATCGTTCCATGGAGATTTTGTTTGGTCATCGGATAGAGAACGGGGAGGCGGTCTACTGGCGGCCCAACGACACAGAGCAGGTGTTCCACACCAATATGGGCATTATCGGCACTATGGGGACAGGCAAAACCCAGTTCACCAAGTCCCTCATCGCCCAGATGTACCGCCAGCAGCAGAACAACTTTGACGGACAGCCCCTCGGTCTGTTGATTTTCGACTACAAAGGGGATTATAACGGGACAAAGGCGGACTTTTGCAGGGCTGTCCCCGCCCGCGTCCTGACCCCCTACATGCTGCCCTATAACCCCCTGGCCCTCAACCGGACGCGGAAGTTCCGGCCGCTGCTGCCGCTGCACACGGCCAATGTGTTTAAAGACACCGTTTCCAAAATCTATGGCCTGGGCCATAAGCAGCAGCAGACCCTGCTGGACTGTATCATGAAAGCCTATAAAGCCCAGGGCATCGACCCGGAAAACGAGGCCACCTGGGGCAGAAAAGCCCCCACCTTCGCGCAGGTCTATCAAATCTTCCAGCGGGAGACAGAGGGGCGGATGCCGGATTCTCTGACGGCGGCCATGAACAAACTCCAGGGGTTCCATATTTTTGAATCCGACCCGGCGAAGGCCCAGTCCCTGGCCAATGTGCTGAGCGGCGGCATCGTGGTGGTGGATCTCTCCGGGGATGATGAGGATATCCAGAACCTGGTGGTGGCCATCACCCTGGATCAGTTCTATGCCCAGATGCAGACCTATGGTTCCAGCAAAACCGACGGCAGGTATCGGCAGCTGCGCAGCCTGATTTTGGTGGATGAGGCGGACAACTTTATGAGCCAAGACTTTCCCTCCCTGCGAAAAATCATGAAAGAGGGCCGGGAGTTCGGCGTGGGCGTGATTCTGTCCACCCAGAGCCTGTCCCATTTCGTGGGCGGCAGCGACGACTATTCCCGCTATGTGCTCACCTGGGTCGTGCACAACGTCAGCGACCTGAAGCAGCGGGACGTGGAGTACGTCTTTAAGCTCCAGCCCAAGAGTCCGGAGATCGCCGACACCTATGGGGCCATCAAGGGCCTGTCCAAACACGAGAGCATTGTCAAATTCTCCGAAGAAGCGCCCTTCGCCATCCGGGATCGGGCGTTCTGGCAGCTGTGCCGGGAGTGGGGTATTTCCTGAGCAAATCAAGAGAGATGAGGAACTGGAATGAAGATCGGGATTGATTTTGGAAGCACCTATTCTACGGTTTCTGCCTATAACAGAGTGGATGACCGCGTGGAGGCGCTGACACTGATGGAAGGGGAGCCGGCCAGCATTCCCTCTGTGGTCAGCATCAGCAAACGGGGGCAGGTCACCTGCGGCCAGGCGGCGAAAAGCCAGGTGGGAAGAAAAACCGTCAAAATCTATGAAGCCTTTAAAATGCTCCTGACAGAGCAGAATCAGGCGGTTTTGCGCAGCCACGGGTACGACGAACGGTACACCCCCCGATATATTACCAGATGCTTCCTGAATAATGCGTTACAGGGCATTTTGAAACGATATGACGATGGAAGAGGACTGGAAAAGGTCTGCATCTGTGTTCCGGAGATTTGGAGCAGGAAAGTGCGGACGCTGGACGGTCGGGTCATTCTGAGGGACATCCTGCAAAACGATCTGGATGTTCCGGTGGGGGCCGTTCAGGTGGTCAACGAACCGGATGCGGCCAGCGCCTTTTTTGCTTATAACTATGAAAAGACAACGGGAAGACGATTTGACGGTCATCTGCTGCTGATCGACTACGACGGCGGCACCCTGGATATTACGCTGACCAGGGTGTTCCCCAACCAGAACGGAACAATGGAGATTCAGCAGGTGGACAGCGACGGCGAGGGTGAGAACTACCCCAACGCACAGGGAGAGTACACCATTGGCAAAGCCGGCATTGCCTATATGCAGACGCTGGCCATCCGCGCCATGCGGGACTGCGGTGTGCTGGGTGAAGATGAGACGCCCGCATACACCAGCCCGGCGTTCCTTTCCGTGGTGCGGGATCTGGAGAGCCAGCTCAAATCTGCGGATTGCATCGAGAGCATCGAGGACGCATTTGAGATCTACGGGTCCTATCGGGATTTGGAGCAGATTCTTCAGGACGAACCGGACCCGGAGGAAGAGAATCCGATTTCTCTGGAATACAACGGCGTTGAATTTCCTGTGACCTGTCAGCAGATGTATACCGTTTACCGTGAGACCATCGAAGGTGTTGTAGCGGAGAAAATTGGGAAAATCAACCAGTCGGTGAAGCGTTTTATCCATGCCGACCCCTGCAATCCCAACTCCGGCGCCCAGGATAAATTCAAAATCGCCCTGGTGGGGGGCTTCGGCTCCTTTTACCTGGTGCGGAAACAAATCGCGGAGATTTACAAACTGGACGCCAACGAGAGCAATGACCCGCGCACCCAAAATATTGCGGCGGACAGACGGGAGCTGGCCATTGCTCTGGGGGCGGCGCTGCTGGCGGAGGGGCAGGTCATCCTGCAAAAGACCGCCAAGTACTCCATTGGCCTTTACGCGGTCACGCAGGATAATATCGGCAAGAGCCACTATGGCATTCAGTGTCATCAAATCGTAGAGCCGGGCAGGCCCTATTTTCTCCGCAATGATGACAGCCTGCCGGACACCCCGGACAATCGCGTCACTTACACCGCATTGCGGGAAAATATCAATACGTTTGTCATTGCGTTTCCCGGATGTCAGGACAGCGTGAAAATGGTCCTGAAACAGGAGATGCGGGATCGGTTGGCTGCGCTGCCGGAGCTCGGCTTATGGAACTGCGGCTTTTCCATGGACGAGAACGAAATTGTCACATTCCATGTGGTGCCCCGCCAGGGGATGCCGGGACAGGAGTATACGATTCCGTTGGAGCGCTATGCACAGATGTTTGAGATGACGGAGGTGACAACCTGATATGGAATTTCAACAGCTCAACGCCGCCATCCGGAACAACGCCGAACGGGAACCCACCATTTATATGGCGCTGTGCATGGTAGATTCTCTCTTTCGGGATATCCGGGATGAATCCGGAACGTATATTTACAACTGCCCAGTGGGGGACGAGACCCTGCCCACCAAGCTGGCGTGGCTGTGCCGGATTATCAACCAAATCTATGACAAAAACCGGGACGAACTGGAGCGTGACCGCACCCGGCTGGACAAGATGATGCAGCAGATGGCCGGCACGGAACAGAAGCTGGACGAACTCTCCGGCGTATATGAGGAACGCTCCAAAGCGCAGGTAAAACTGAACGCAGCCAAAGCAGAACTGGCCCACCGACAGGAGACCCGGAAAACCTGTCAGGCGCTGGACGACGAATGCGGGCAAGTGGAGCAGGAGATCCAGCGCCTCCGCCAGTACGACCCGGAGAAATCCCGGGAGACGCTGGACAGGCTGAAGGCAGAGGCCGCTGAACTGAACCAAAAGCAAACCGCGCTGACCAGAGCGTGCATAGAGCAGGAAACCGAAAACAAACCGCTCCGCGCAAAAGTTGCGGAGCTGGAGGCGGGCCTCCGGACGCTGGAGCAGGAAAAGGCGGACCGCATTGAGAAGGCGGCGGCCCTGCAGGGGAACCTTGACGAACTGAACACTGAAGTCGGCCTGTTAAAGGAACAGGAATCACAGCTTCAGGCAGAAGTCGACCAGGCGCAGGCGGAGCGGGACAGCAGGCGGCAGTCTGTACAGGATGCACAAACAGAACTGGATGGACTGAACGCGGAAAAAGCAAAATTGGAGGGTCAAATCATCACCCTAAACGGAGAAATTGCCACCGCAAATACAGCGCTCGCCGACCTGCACACGCAGCTGGAGGCGCTGCAAATCCAGCTCCAGACAAAGGAGCAGGAAAAGCAGGCCGCGGCCGATCAGATGGCAGCCCTGCAAGCCGACAAAAGCGCGCTTGAGACCGACATCGAACAATGCAAAACACAGTACGAGACCCTCCAGCAGGAATACCGGACACTCGTCGTCACCTGTAAGCGGAAGCAAAATGACATTGCGGCGCAGCAGGCGCAGACAGAGGATTACCGCGAAAAAGAGCTTGCTCCGGTGGAGGCACAGCTGCAAGAAGCCAAGGGCGAATATGACCGGGCGCAGCAACAGAAAGCGGAAAAAGAGCAGACCCTGACAGAACTGAGAACGAATTACAGCGACGCAGTGATAGCAATCGCTCTCATCGAAGGGGATATTGAAGCAGAAGGCGTGAACTGGCGCACCAAGGATGAGGAGCGAAGGGCCAGGGAGCAGAAGCGGGACGATTTGAAGGCGCAGGTTCATCAGCTGGAAACCACCCTTACAGAGTTGACGAATGAGTTAGGCGCCTTGCAGACCCAGGTTTACAACCTGACGCATGGGGACATTCCGCATGTCGACGCCTCTGTAAAAGAAGAAGAGAAACGAAAGCAGGAACAGGAACAGGCTCTTGAGGCCCAGACCCGGAAGAAGGCGGCTCTTGAGGCGGAGAATGAGGCGCTTGCGCTTCGGCTGGCGGAGCTGGAAACAGATGTGAACGAAAAGAACGCAGCCTATCAGGAATTGACGGCCCGATATGAAACAAAAAATGCAGAGCTGGAATCGCTGAAAACCCGTCTGTCGGAATTGCAGAACAATACGGACGCCGTAACGCTTCGCATCATTCGGCAGCAGTTGGAGGATAAAATTGCTGAACTGGAAAAAGTACAGCAAGAGACCCGTGAGGCGGAAGATTCCCTCAAAACCAGACAGGATGAACTGCAGCGTGCCCAGCAGGCGCGAGATGACTTAAAGAATCAAATCAGGGCGCTGGACGGGGAAAAGCGGAAAATCGATGCGGAGATCGCTGCGCTGACGCCTATGACTGCGCCAGAGCTGCGCCAACAGGTGGAGGCTGCGAGGCAGCGGCTGCTCACCCTGGAGCATACGCATAAGATGCTGGCCGCAGCCATCCGTACACTGGAGACTGCGCTGGGCCAGAGTGAAACGGAAGAACTTGATTTGAAACGCCTGGAAACAGATTTGAATGTGCTGCACACGTCTGTAGAACAAATTCAGCAGGAACTGCTGAACTGTGCAGAAAACTGTAAAAATCACCTGAAGTGGAGAAGTGCGAAATGAAATGTCTGGTATGCGGCGAAATTTTTGAAGGCAACGAATGTCCCAGGTGCAGGTTTCCTGTGGTCAATTTTCCCGGCGATCCGGAGGCGGGGCTGAAAATGCTCCAGCCGATGATCGAGCAGCATCGGAGGGAGTTCCTGAGTCGCTTCCAGGTAGGCGTGACGGCCTGTTACTGGAAGGACGCGGACGGCAAGCTGGTTCTGGATCGGAAGGAGCGCATCCCCGTGGGAACCGGCGCAGAGCTGATGAACGGGGAGGTTTGGCTGCCCCGGAAATTTGCCCGGATTCCGGACGTGCCGGAGCTGCAGGTCGGGGTCTATATCGACAGTGATGAATACCACCGGGAGATGCAGGTGCCTCTCCCCAACCTCATGGGCAAGGAACTGCAGGAGCTGGGCATGAAGGTCGTAACGGTTGATTCGGAGTGCAGGCTTGTGCTGCTGCTGCGCAACAGCACGGAAGGGCCGGTAGCCTCTGAAGAGATCGCGCTGCTGGGGAAGGACTGAGCAACGCCGGAAGGGAGTGAACACCATTGTTTTCATCCAGTGAACTGATTCACTTCGTGTTTGCCAACGACGACGATGACTATTACTGCGGCGGTTTGCTCCGGCTGGATCTGAATCAATACCTGTGGATGAAGCTTCACGAAGAGCACTACCATGCGGTTTATTTCCTCAGCCGCTCCGATGCGAACATCTTTTCCACCAAAACCTGTGGCGATAAAAAAAGCAGTTCCTTCACCGTCAAGCAATCCATCTGGAGCTGGGTTTTAGGCACTGAAACAGAAGAGGAACAGCAAGGGAACTGGCTGTGTCGTCAGCTGGAAGGAGGCACGGACAGAAAGTCCGCCTTTATCTGCCCTCTGGATGATTTTTGCCGGCTTCTGTCGTCAGAGACATGAAAGGGTACGCTGGGCTCTTTTGCCAGCCTGAGAAAACGAACAGGAATTTTTGTGCTGACCGCCCCGGTAACGGCAGAGGGGTCGCAAAGGCTGCTCCTGCAGAACCCCGTGTTTGACCGGCTGAAGGAAACCGCCGTCACAGAAGCCAGAAATGGCGGCGTGCGGCCGCTGTATCCCTCCATTCAGGAGAAAAAAAGGGACAGCATGCTCTTCCTCAACACCTTCCGCAGGGATCGGATTCAGGATCTGCTGTGCCGTCTCTCCTTCGAGGAGGGCCGTATCCTCCCGCAGGATCAGCTGGATGCCGCGGCGGACTACCTGACCCGCTATCTGAATTGCACTGCGCTGCGGAAGGCGGAGCCGCTCTTTGACGGAGGCAGGCTGAACTGGAATTTCAAGTACCGGGACCTGTACGAGCGCCTCCAAAAGGGCGAGGTCCTGCAGCGGCTGCTGCTTCAGAGCTGGCAGGCCCATCAAAGCGGTTCCCTGCGGCAGTGGCGGGAAGATGCGCCGCCAGGCATCCTGCGGGAGAAAGGCAGCTATGCCGAGCGGTGCCTGCAGCTGACAGTGCCGGAAACAATGACAGATGCGGCGCAATGCGGGGTGATTCTGGAGCAAATCCGGGAGGCCGTTCGCACCCCGAAGAACCGGCTGGAAAGTGACCGTATCGTTGCAGAATGCAAGGATTTGTTCACCGAATTGGACACAGCAAAGAGCAATGGGGACGGCGATACTTATCGGCGCACTCTGTATGCGATTCTGTTTTGCGTTCAGTGGGTGTATGTGGACAAGGGGCAGGAAGAAAAAATCTTACAGACTGTCAAAACGCTCAAACAAATCATTCAACTCTCGGCAGACTACAGCCAGCGGAAGAAACGTCTGGCGATTGACCGGCAAACGCTGCAAACGTGGAAGAATGAACTGACCGAAAAGAAAATACAGCAGCAAACACAGCTGCTGGAGCTCCGGAAAGGTATGCTGAACCAGCTTGAGGACGCAATGAGCAGCACGATCATCGGCCTGTCGTCAAACAGCGATTCCGATGACGTTCGTGAGCTGAAGAACGCATTGGATGACATTTTGCGCGAAGCTGAGGCTGAGAAGCAGGCAAATGAACCGGAGGAGCCCCAACAGGAAACGACGATGGACGAAGCGCCGGAAGAGCTTGCATTTCATGACAGCCTCTATGATTACCTGCCGCCAGACTGAGCACATCGTCAAGCCGCATAGGGGAAATTGCCCGCAACGAAGCATCCGGCAGCAATCCCCGGCAGCGCACCCACGCTGCACACATCATCACAGGAAAGAGGCAGGCCAAATTCAGATCAGCCGCACCCCTTCCCGCACACACCACAGGGCGGCAGCGCCTCTGCCGTCAACGGGAGACCCCCGATGAGAAAGGAGAACCATATGGCAAACGGAAGACCCGGTTCAGACGCCTGGAGGGCAGGCGAATCAAAAAAGAGCGCAAATCCCTTTTCCGCATGGAGGGCGCGCCGCAAGGAACAGCAACGGGAGATGGAGGAATCGGTGGCCAGAAAGGTCACAGATGATACGGCGCATAATGAGTCCCTCATCATCGAAGAACTCAGCAGCATTGATTTTGCCCACAGCCGTCTGCCTCAGAAGGACCTGGAGCGCAAGTCCAACCCCAAGCAGACCTGCGGCGACCTGGAGTATGCGGCGCGGTACCTGCAGCAGGTGCTGCTGAAAGACCCGCAGATCATTCAAATGGATATACGCGAAATCGATCAGAAGCTGATTACTTTGGCCACGCTCTTCCGGCAGGCAGTGGAGCAGGGCGACAAACATATGGCGTACGCCGCCAAGGGCGCACTGGCGCGGGGGTTGATGGACATCCGCACCCGCATCCCGCAGAATCAACCGGAACTGGCCAGGCAGTTCGTGGTGCTGAACGCGAAATATCTGGAGGAATGGATCACACTGGTAAATTTTGCCCAATCGGTGGATCATTTGGAAAAGGACGCGGAAAATCTGCAGGCCGACCAGAAAAAGGCGGAGGAACGGAACAAGAAAAAACTGGAAGAGATCAAGTCCATGCTGAAGGATGACCCGGAAAAAGGCGAAGCGTTTCAGCATATCCTCGATCACGACACACAGGAGGACAGAGCCCATTGGACGCCGGCCCAGCGGGATGTGCACAGGATGCTGGTGGATCAGCGGCTGAGCCAGATCAAGATGGATCTGAGCGGTCAGCGGCTTGTGGCTTATCAGATGAAGCTGAGCGCCAAGGAAAACGAACTGAGGGCGCTCCAGGCCAAGTTAACCACTCTGCCCGTGGTGGAAGATCCTGACCTGATGAACAAATACAATGAGATGATGGACGAACTGTTCCAGGAGCTGACCGAGAGCGACGCGGAAATCGATGAGATTTTGAAATCCGCTGATGAGATCGAGGGGCGGCTCAAGATGCTGGAGAGGGCCCCCCGGTGCGGTTCGGGCCAGAGAAGTGGCTACGGAACAGGCGCAAAAAGCGCTGGAGCAGATCAAACAGGACGATGAGGACTATGTGAAATCGGCGCAGCGCCGGAACAGCGAGCGGTTAAAAAAGCTGGGTCTTAAATCCAAGGAGGAGCTGGAGGAGCTCCGCAGGCAGGCAGAGGAACAGGAACAGAGCGCCTTCCAGCAGGAGGAAGAGACCGAAGAGGAAGGCGAGCAGCTCTTCAATTAAGGCTGCCGCGCAGCAGCGCAGCAGTCCGTGCAGAAAGGAGCACATCATATGTCAATTTGGAGTGGCATGACCGGCAGGCTGGAGGATGTTCAGAACCAGCTGAACGATTTGAAGCGAAAATTTAAATTCCGGAAAGCGAACAAGAACCGGAAAGAGGCGGCAGAGCTGTAATATTCCCTGCTGGATTGCGCGGGGAAACTGGAAGTATGCAGGAAGGATTTTAACCGCACCATTCAGCAGCAGAGCCGGAACATCATCGCGGGGAAGCAGGATGGGATGGACGTCCAAATCAACGAGCAGATCCTGTGGGATGCGGCGCTGGGCTATATGCTGGTAAAGGACGCGATTTTTGCCCTGGGAACCGTGCCGGAATATGACAGCATCGCCCATGCCTATGAGCTGTTGGAGGCCGCCACCCGGCAAATTGCCAACAAGGGAAGCAATCCTTTCCGGCTGAAAGGGAAGATTCCGGGAAAGGAACGGGACGAGTACGGCTATCTCACCGCCGAGAGCACGCTGAAAGAGAAGGAGGAGGTGCTGGACGGATTTTTTGACGAACTGAAGCAGACAGGCAATATCGAGGAGTGCCTGAAAAACAGGCGTTCCTCGGAGAATGTGACCGCGGAACGACGCAGCCAGTATGCGGAAAAGACCATTTCCAAAGGCAGCGGCCAGTCCAAACGAGAGAATATCGCCGCCCGGTTCAACAGTATACCGGATGATGCTTCCGGCCTGGACGACATGGGGGATGACCTGGATGCCATGAAGGACATTTATCCGCCCGAAGATGACGACTAAGGAGGGGGCAATATGCGCAAATACGACATCAGCGGAACCTCTTATCTGGACCGGCTGTCCGAAAAGAACAGCCAGTACATCAACCTGATCCGGAAGGCGGAACGCATCAACCGGGAAAGGGGAGGCGCGGTCTCTAAAGAGGAAGGTGAGACTTATTTGGAGGCGGCCAGGGTTTGCCAGGAGATCCGGGACGAAAACCTCTCCCAGCGTGCCGTTTATACGAAATGGGAAATGCGCCGGCTGGAGTGTGAGGAGCGCGCCGAAGAGATCGCCGACATCATTGCACCGGTTCCTCCGGTTCCTCCTGCTCCTCCGGCGGAGCCGATGCCAACGCCGGAGGAAGCGGCTCCGCCGACCCGGAAGGAGCCGGTGAAGGCAGCCTCAAAGCCGCAGAAAGCCTCAGCCCCCGTCAAAGCCGCGGAGACGACGCAAACCGACTCCGGGTTCACAACCAAAAACGCAGTCAAAGATGTTTCCGCTGAGACCATCGAGAAGTGGTACAAGCCGCAGCCCAACCACGGGTTTGACGATGTGGTGGGGATGGATGCGCTGAAAGAGCGTCTGATCAATGAGGCGGCCAGCATTGGCTGGACCCGGACGGACGCCGTGCTTCAAATCGCTCCGCTGCAAAGCTATCTGCTTTACGGCCCTCCCGGCACCGGAAAGACCTTTATCATCGAAGCATTTGCCAGGGAACTGATGGAGAAGCACGGCTTCAAATTTATCCAGCTCAACGGCGGCGACATCCACGCCAGTCTGGTGGGCGTGGCGGAAAAAACGGTCAACATTGCCTTCCAGGAGGCCATCGACAACGCCCCGTGTATCTTCTTTATCGACGAAATCGAGGGCGTCTGCGTTGGGCGAACCCAAAAGGCGGAGGGGCATGAGAAGCGGCTGACCGTGGCGTTTTTGGAAGGCTATGGCAGGCTCAGCGCATCCGGCAAGCGGGTGGTTTTTATGGGAGCCACCAACCATCCCGGCCAGATCGATGTGGCGTGGATGGATCGTATGAAAGCAAAAATTCGCATCCCCCTTTCCGATGAGGATTCCAAAGAGGCGTATTTTGCCCGCAAGTGTGCCTCGCTGACGCTGGAAGACGGCTTTACCTTCCGAGACATGGCGGAGGCCACGGACAACTACAGCTATCGGGACCTGGACAGCCTGTGGTCTACCATTACCGCCCAGATGAAGCAGCAGGCGATTGAAACCTGCCGCGTTTACGCCGCTGATGGGATAGTGGATCAGGAGCAGACTGACATCGCCGCCAGCGAGGCGCTGACAACCGGGAAGGTCCGCCTGTCCCGGGCGCTGTTCCATGACACGCAGAAAGTACTTCCCCCCTCTGACAAGACGGAGATTCGCCAGGAGCTGGAGGAATTTGAGCGCAGCGTCCGCGCCGGCAGTGGGGCGCAGTAAGTTAGGGGGGCAGAATCATGGCGGCGGAAACGGCGAAGGATTGGGCAGCGCAAATGGAGCGCAGGTCGGGCGCCTTCGAGCAATGCCTTGAAACCCACTGGACGGACGACTCCTGTGGCTGGGGTGCGTTATTGCAAAACCTCTGGTGGGCCGAAGAAGCAACCACCCGCCCCTCCGGCCTGCTGCTGACCGGCCCGGAGGGCTGCGGCCGACACACGTCTGCTGCCCACATGGTTCGGTTCCTCCGGGAGCAGGAATTTGGCAGCGTATGGCTTTCCGGCGACGATCTGCTGGCAGAGGGCGCCGTCTCTGAGGCCAAAGAGAAGCTGGATGCGCTGCTAGATGACTTTTGGGAGCAGGAGAAGGGCCTCTGCCTGGTGGTCGAGCAGCTGGAGGGCCAACCCGGCCGGAAAGAGCTGCTGTCCTATCTGGGGAAGCTCCTGTGGGATTACTGGCTTGCGCGGGAGGACGGAGCGGATTCCCGCCTGTTTCTCATCCTCATTGACAGCGGACGGGGCATCCCAAGCCTGCTCCGGGAACGGCTTCAACGGTGCCGGATGACGCTGCCCGACCTGGAACACCGCAGACGCTTTTTGGATAGCAGCGAAGATTTGAAAAGTTATGTCCCACTGGACGACTGCGCGGCGTGTACCGAGGGATTTACCTATGCGCAGCTGACAGATCTGGTGCGGGATCTGCGGATGCTGATCGATGCGACAGATGCGCCGGTTAGCCGGGCGCAGATGGAACAGCTGGTCGAGGAACAGCGGGAGGAGACGCCCGCCGCTCAGTCGGTTCGTCGCAGGGCTGCCCTGGAGGAACGGCTGATGCATTTGGCGGATGAGCTGCCCGCGCTGCTGAAAAATGCCTCCTTTGGCGGCGGAACGCCGGTTGAGGCGCACCAGACACAGGCCGAGAAACTGTCCCCACAGACCGGGGCACCGTCTCCGGACTACGACAGGATGACAGAGGAGGGCCGGCGGGCTTCCGTGGAGACGCAGCCCGTGAATGAACTGATTGCCGACCTTTATGGCGGCGCAGAAGCGGCCAAACTTCTGATGGCAGAGGTACGGCAGGCACAGCAGGCCATGGTGAGCGCCGCGCCAGATGCCGCGGAAACGGAATCCGCACCCGTCCCTGAGACAGAAAAAATGGAGGCCAGCGTCGAACAACATTAGAACCTGTGAAAAACAGCTCAAAAAAGAGAACGGTTCCTACCCCAGCACACGCTGGAACAGGAACCGTTCTCATCTTTGTGTATCGGGCGCACAGGAAAGACGCGCCTCCCTCAGCCCAGCTCGTCCAGAATACTCCTCTGCCGTCCGCCCAGCAGCAGGGACTGATTGTACTCCGTGTACTTTTGGCACCCGTTGTCCCGGATGAACTGCATGGAGTAGTAGTTCATGGTCAGCTCGGTGAGGAAAATCACCATCTCCTGGCTCTCGCCGAACACAGTTTCCAGGAAGGTGAAGGCTGCGTCCAGCTTCGCAGAGGTGTCCAGAATCATGGTACGCCGCCGCTCCACCGCCTGGGCAAATTCCTGCCGAACCGCATCGGCGGCCGCCCTGCCGTCCTGAATTTCCTGGGTCAGGACGCTCTGGTGATAGCGGTGCAGCGTGTCCAGCACCCGGCGTTTGCGGCGCTCCCCGGCTTTCTCCAGGGTGCCCGCCCGGAGGGCGGCGTCCAGCGCGGCCTGCTTTGCGTCAATCGTATCTGTAAAGCATTTTTCCATGTCAGACCCGCCAGACAAACTGGCGATCAGACCTTTCAGTGTGCCGTGGAGTTCGGTGACATAAGCGTCCTCCTCGTTGGCCTTTCCACAGGCTGTGAATAGTGCGCTCAGCAGCAGGGAGAGGGCGGACAGCCGCTCGTCAAAGGGGGCCTCCCGCAGGCGGCGGACAGTTCTGTCCCCGATGCGTCCGGCCAGAATGTCCTCCACGTTGTAGTCGGTCTGATACTTCCGGTACAGCTCCAGATAGTTGGCAAAGTCCCTGGCGATGACGGGCTGCTGGAGGTATTGCCCGATGACCGTCTCCGTCACAGGCAGGTCCAGCCCCTCGCAGGCGTAAATCATCCGGGAAAGGTCCTCCCAGCCCCGGGCGGTGACGAAGCGCTTACCGTCCACCGTGGTTTCGATTTGATAGAAGCTCTGCTGCTTGATGTCCAGATAGGAGAGGATGGCGGGATGCACCTGCTGTTTGTAAGCGTATTCCTTCCAGACGGAATAGTCCGCTTCAATGTCGATCTTCCGCACCCGGTCCAGGGTCACAATGTCAAACTCCTTGACACTGCGGTTATACTCCGGCGGGTTGCCCGCCGTCACAATGATCCACCCCTCCGGCACCTGATGGCTGCCGAAGGTCTTGCACTGGAGGAGCTGGAGCATGGCGGGGGCCAGGGTCTCCGAGACGCAGTTGATTTCGTCCAGAAATAAAATGCCCTCTTTCAGGCCGGTTTTCTCCATTTCCCGGTAGACGCTGGCGACGATCTCGCTCATGGTATACTCCGTCACCCGCTGCTCCCGTCCGTCAAAGGTGCCCGTCTGGATGGAGGGCAGGCCGATGGCGCTCTGTCGGGTGTGGTGGGTGATGGTGTAGGCCACCATCGCCACGCCGCACTCCTGGGCGGCCTGATGGGCAATGGCGGTTTTGCCGATACCCGGCGGGCCCATCAGCAGCAGCGGGCGCTGGGACAGGACGGGGATCACCCAGTCCCCATACTCGTCCCTGGCCAGATAGGCCCGGATGGAATGCTTCAGTTGTTCTTTCGCCTGTTTGATGTTCATAGCCTGTGTTACCCTCTGTCTATTCAAAATCAAGGTTCCCTATGCAACGGATGGGGCGTCTTCCTCCCGCAGATAGCGCAGCATTTGCTGCCCCTACCGTCACAAAATCCGCAGCTCCTCCGGCCCCAGCACCAGCTTGATGGCCCAGGGGGGCACCTCCCGGTCGGTGTAGTCGTCCTCAAAAAAGACGAAGGCCGTCTCATAGGCCGGTTTCCGCTGGGGATAATCCCCAAAGCCGTCGGTGAAGTAGAGCAGCCCTTTCAGCTCCCGGAGCTGGCCCTGGGCCAGCAGCCGATCCACATAGGCGAAGGCGGGGCGGAAGTCTGTACCGCCATATCCCTTTACAGTGAAGTCGTCCACAAAACGGTCAAACTCGGCGGGGGAGTGGAGGACGGTATCCATCTGTACGGCGGCGTCCGACTGGATGATGTGGAGGTTCATGTGCTGGAAAAAGGCGTCCTGCTGGTGGAGGATGGCCTTTGTCTCCCCCAGAAACGCCTCAATGACCCCGTCAGAGCAGGAATCCGACGTATCAATGACAATGACGAAGTCCTGAATCTTCTGGCTCTCCTGATATTCCAGCGGTTCGATCAGGGGAATGTCGCCGTACAGCTCCAGCCCGTAGGAATAGAACGCATAGTCGAAGCTGTCCGGGTCCACCCGCAGCTCCTCCCGCAGGGAGACGAAGCGCCGCAGGAACCGGGCGTAATCGTACCGCTCCCGGTTTTCGATGCGAATCGTCTTTAGCAGCCCCTCGGCCTCGGTGCCGTGCTGGGCAAAAAAGGTCTCCAGATTGGTCTGGGTCTTTTGGTCGATGTGCTTCCACTTTCCCTCGATCTCCTGGCGCTGAGCCTCCAGCTGGCGGTGGTCGCCTTCGCCGGAGGCGTCGCCCTCCTGTTCCTGCTCCTGAGGCTCCTGGTTGGGGTCTTTCGGCCAGAACTGGTGGTCGTCCCGGAAGAACTCCTGCCGGATGCGCAGCTGCTCCTCATAGGAGACGTGCCACCGGGAGAGGGAGCGGTAGACCGCTTCGGCGGTCAGCACCTTGGCGTCCTCGTGGAGCCGGTCATAAATCTCCTCCCGGAAGGAGGACTGCATCAGGTTCACCGCCCGGTTGTCAATGCCGTCCAGCACATTTTCCGCGGCGATGTCACAGGCCATGTCCCACAGATCCGGGTCACGGTCGCCCCGGTTCAGCTCGTGTCGGAACATACAGTGCAGCACCATGTGGAGGTAATACCGGTTCAGCAGCACCAAATCCTCCCGGTAGAGCTTCATCAGGAAGGTGGGGTTGTAGAGAATGTTGATCCCATCGGTGCCCACCCGGGCGGTGTTCAGGTTCATCTGATACCCCAGGCCGGCCAGGGCGATGTCCAGAAACCGCATGGAGAGGTAGATGTCATTCCGCGCACTGGTCAGAATGGCCTCCCCGATGCGGGTCAGTTTTTCCTTATTTTCGTGCATGGCAGCTCCTTCTACCGTCTTCACAGGTCAAAGGACTTGTCCGCGCCGGAGGCGAACCCTCCGCCGGTGGCGTCCAGCAGCCGGGAGACGAAGCGGACATTCCCCGCCTGCTCCGCCGCGTCCAGCATGGTGTCCATCTGCGACCGCTCCAGCTTTCCGGCGGAGAGCAGGAAGTCCAGCCCCGTCAAATCGTCTGTGTTTAGCAGCACCTGCGCCGCAACGGCGGGATGCTCCAGCAGGAAGGCCCAGTACTCCGCCTCCGGCCCCGGGCGCAGGTCTCTGGGGCTGCGGAGCCGACAGAGGGCCAGCTCTGCCGCCAGCTCCGGCGGGTCGTCCCGCTTACATTCGTAAAAATAGGTGTCGTACAGGGAAAAGTCGATGTCCCGGTCGCTGAAACAGCCCCGATACAGGCCGCCGGAGCCGTAGGTGACGGCCCGGAACTGCCGGGCGGGAATCAGCTCGTCATATTCGTAGGAGTATTCCGGCAGCACCAGGGTCACGGTGCCCTGGTCGTCCCGTGCGGTGACCCGGACGACCCCCTCAATTTCATCCAGCAGCGCACCGGCGTTCAGCCCAATGCGGAAGGACAGCCGCTCCAGGGCGAAGCAGTTCATCAGCATCCGGTCGCCAATGGCGGCGACGCTGTCCGGCAAATCCAGCCCCTGCAAATGGGTGCAGTTATAGAAGCAGCAGCGGCCCAGCGTCTCCACGAAAGGGGGGAGCTGCACCCGCTCCAGACTGCGGCACTCCGCAAAGGTGTAGGCAGGCAGGGCGCGGATGCCCTCGGGCAGCTCCAAATGGGTCAGCCGGCCGCAGCCCTCAAAGGCCCGTTCCCCCAGCTCCGTCACGCCCTGCGGCAGCTCCAGCCGGGGCAGGACGCGGCAAAAGGCAAAGCAGCGGTCCCCCAGGGCCCGCACCGTCTCCGGCAGATGCACCCGCCTGAGGGTGTCGTTGTACCGGGCCGCAGGTTTGGGCGGCTGGGCCTCCAGGAAGCGCATCCCCTCTCCGGGGAGGGCCTCCTCCGGGCCGGTCCCCCCGAAGCAGCCCGCGCCCAGCCAGGTGACGGGGTGGCCGTCAATGGCGTCGGGCAGCATCAGGGCGGCATCCGTCCCCACGCAGCGCAGCACCTCTGCCTCCCCCTGATTCAGCCTGTAATAAATCGTCCATGCCATCCGCCATCGTTCCCTTCTGTTCCACAGCTCTCTATTATAGCGGAAATTGTGCCGCAGTACAATGGAAAAATGAAAAGAATCCCCAAAAAAGCAGCACGGACGCCGAAGGTTTGGCCTTCCGTGCTGCGGTTGGGGGAGACTGCCTTATGTAAAGGAAATCTTCTTGTCAGTGGAAACGATGCTGATATAGCTCTTGCCGACGCCCAGGGAGATCTCCTCCCCCTGAGTGGTGGTGAGGGTGAAGTTGTCGGAATAGCCGTCCTTGGACCACAGGATGGGGATATACTGGCCGTTGCAGGCGTAGTAGCCCTGACCGCTGCCCACCAGCGTCACATCCAGCCGCCCATAGGCGTCGCCCGCAATTTCAGAGATGGCGGTCTGGATGACGATCACGTTGGTCACGGTGATGGCCTCGCCGGTCTGCTCGTCCACATAGTCCAGGGTGTAGGTCGTTCCGGACTCAGTATACACATCGGTGATGGTGTAAAGCCCGGTGTCCTCCTGGTAGGTGAAGATGTCGGTCTTGTATCCGGAGAAGGGGACGGTGACGGTGGCGGCAGAGGCGCCGCCCTCCGGCGTTCCGTCCTCCACAAAGGTGTGGCCGTGGGTGGAAAGATAGTCCCCGTCGTGGGAAAGGTCATAGCCGGAGGAGGTGTTGATCCAGTCCAGCAGGGTGGAGGTGTCCAGATACAGGGTGTGCTCCGTGGCATAGCCTGCGTTCAGGCGGGCCTGGTCGCGGTAAAACACGTCGGAGCCGGCCCCCATGCTGTCCACCTCGTACAGCGCCGTCTGGTCCAGAACGTCATAGGCGGCGCTGCTGCCTCCGGCGTGGATGAGGATGCTGTCCAGGGCGTAGGCCAGATAGACGAAATAGGGCCGGGTGGAGCGGATGGAGCCCAGCTTGCCCACATCGGTGATGTCCTGATAAATCGCCATGATTCTGGTGATGCCGCCTTCCTCCGGCACCTCATAGTAGAGGTCGGCCTGGGCGTTGCCGGACTGGGGCATGGCCTTGCGCAGGCTGTTCAGCATCACGGCGTAAGGGCGATTGTTGGAACGATCGGTCTCCGTGGCCTCACCGGTCAGGGGATTGACGTAGGCGTACTCAGCGTCGGCCTCCGGCTCCAGTGGGTCAGATGCCTCTGAAGATACCTCTGATGCAGCCTCCGACGCCGCCTCAGAGCCGGACTCATCCGGTACGGCGGAAGAAGCCGATTCCGCTTTCCCGTTTTTCCAGCAGGCGGACAGGGAGAGCACCACTGCCACAGCCAGCAGAAGGCAGAATAACTGTTTCATGTTTGTGCGTCCTCTCTCAACAGAATGGTTCCGGGGCGTCCCCGAACAATACGCATGGGCGAAATTTGTATGATTTCGACAGTATTTGTGCATATTTGTTTGATAAACCCCCGAATGGCTGAGAATATTGTACCCTATAACAGGGTGTTCTGTCAAGTAAGAGGTTGTGGACTGTTCCCTCCGCCGGGAGTGAGGTACGGTTTCCCGGGATAATTCCAAAGGCATCTTTACAAGTCCCCGCAAAAATGGTATGATTGCACTGTGAAAAATAGAAGCGTATCATCGGCATAAGGAGGCCGTTTCAAGTGGAAATCGAACGCAAATTTTGGATAGACCAATTCCCGGAGCTGCCCTGTCTGGTTCACAAAAAGACGGAGCAGGGCTACCTGAGCATTACGCCCTTCGAGGTGCGCATCCGCAAAAGTGAGGACTGCGCCACAGGCCAATGCACCTATCGCCTGACCATCAAGAGCCAGGGGGACCTGGCCCGGCACGAGGTGGAAACCGCCCTGGAGGCGCAGCAGTATGAAGAGCTGAAAGGGCTGCTGGATCGGCCCATGATCTGCAAGGATTACCGGGCCTACCGGCTGGAGGACGGGTACACGCTGGAATGCTCCATTGTGGACGGAGGCGTTTTCTCCTACGCGGAGGTGGAGTTTCCCTCCGAGGAGGCAGCGGCCGCATGGCAGCCGCTGCCCTTCCTGGGGCGGGAGACCACCTACGAAAAGGGCTTTAAAATGCACAGCTACTGGCTGCACCGCACCGTGCCGGGAGGAAAATCGGAGTAAATGGGATACCGTGGGAAGGGGATTTGCGTTCTGCTGGCCCTGCTGCTGACGGTGGGGCTGGTCGGCTGCGGAGAGCAGACGGAGAGCGCCCGCACCATCGCCGTGGTGACGGACGGCGGCTCCCTCCAGGACGGCGCGTATAACCAGGCGGTTTACGAGGGCGTTCGGGACTGGTGTAAGGAGGCGGGCTACGAGGTGGCCTGCTACGAACCGGAGGGCAGCGCCGCAGAGGATTTGTACGACAGCATGGATCAGGCCTATGAGGACGGCGTCCGGGTGATCGTGGTGGCGGGCAGCAGCTTTGAGCAGCCGGTCTATGAGATCCAGTCCCAGCGCAGCAGCCTCCAGATCCTGCTGCTGGACGGGGAGCCCCATGGCATTGACTACAACTATGAGACGGCGGAAAATGTGCATTGCGTCCTCTTTCAGGAGGAACAGGCCGGGTTCCTAGCCGGTTATGCCGCCGTGGTGGAAGGGTACCGAAGTCTGGGCTTTGTGGGCGGCGTGGAGCTGACCGGGGTGATTCAGTACCTGTACGGCTTCCTCCAAGGGGCCGACCAGGCGGCCTATGAGCTGCGGCTGGAAAAGGGCGACGTGACGGTGCGCTACACCTACTCCGACACCTTCGACGCCAGCGACAGCGTGGCCGATACCTGCGAAGCGTGGTACGGAAAAGGGGTCGGGGCGATTTTCTCCGCCTGCGGCAACGGGCTGGAAAACGTGCTCAGCGCGGCGGCGTCCGGCAACGGGCTGGTGACCCTCTCCGACTTCTCCCGGCAGGATGACCGGGTCTTTACGTCTGCCGTGAAGCGGTTTGATACGGCCATCGCCCTGGCGCTGGACAGCCTGGAAAAGAACGACTGGGAGTGGAGCGCCGCAGCGGCGGGCCAAACGTCCACGGTGGGGCTGGCGGAAGGCTGTGTGGGCCTGGATGTGACGGAAGATGCGTGGCCCTTCACCGGGATGAGCTATGCCGACTATACGCTGCTGGTGCAGGACATCGTGGACGGCTATATCGCCATTTCCGACAGCATCAGCCAGGAGCCCACCTTACAGGTGGTGACGGCCAGCGAAAGCTGAACTGTCCTGTTACCCTCCGGTGCGCAACCGGGGGGCAACAGGATGCAACAAATAACGTAAAACCGTATCACATCTTTTGCATATGCACAATAAAAGACAGTGAAATTTACAAATTTTTAACTTCTTGGACATCTGTACTCGTTGACAACGGACAGCGAAGCGGATATGATTTTAACATCTGCAATCGGCCGTACATGACGCAGCCGAAGCGGCAATGCGTATGTTCCGGCGGAGAAACCTGAGGAAGGCAAGATCGAAATGTCACACTTGGATGAATTGGAAGCGGAATCCATCTATATCATGCGGGAGGTGGCGGCGGAGTGCGAAAAGCCGGTGATGCTGTACTCCATCGGCAAGGACAGCTCCGTGATGCTGCACCTGGCGCTGAAGGCGTTCTACCCGGAGAAGCCTCCGTTTCCCTTTCTGCATATCGACACCACCTGGAAGTTCCGGGAGATGATCGAGTTCCGGGACCGCGTTGCCCGTGAAAAGGGGATTGAACTGCTGGTGTACACCAATATGGAGGGTGTGCGCCAGGGTATCAATCCCTTTGACTATGGTGCGGCCTATACGGACATTATGAAAACCAAGGCCCTGCGGGACGCCCTGGATCTGTACGGGTTTACGGCGGCCTTCGGCGGCGGACGGCGGGACGAGGAAAAGTCCCGGGCCAAGGAGCGGGTGTTCTCCTTCCGCAACAGCGCCCACGGCTGGGAGCCGAAGAAGCAGCGGCCGGAGATGTGGCAGCTCTACAATACCCAAATCCACAAAGGCGAGAGCATCCGGGTGTTCCCCCTGTCCAATTGGACGGAGAAGGACATCTGGCAGTACATCATGCGGGAGAATATCGAAATCGTTCCCCTGTACTTCGCAAAGGAGCGGCCTGTGGTCTACCGGGACGGCAACATCATCATGGTGGACGACGACCGGATGCGGCTCCGCCCCGGCGAAGAGATCCAGTGGAAAAAGGTGCGGTTCCGCACGCTGGGCTGCTACCCGCTGACCGGCGCGGTGGAGTCCGAGGCGGACACCCTGGAGGCCATTGTGGCGGAGACACTGGGGGCTGTGGAATCCGAGCGCACCAGCCGGGTTATTGACCATGAGGCCGCCGGCAGCATGGAGCGCAGAAAAAGGGAAGGGTATTTCTAAGCCATGAAAAACGACACAAAGGAAGCCGGCGGGCTTTTGAAATTTGTCACCTGCGGCAGCGTGGACGACGGAAAATCCACGCTGATCGGCCATATGCTCTACGACGCCAAGCTGCTGTATGCCGACCAGGTGCAGGCACTGGAGCTGGACAGCAAGGTGGGCAGCCGGGGCGGCAAAATCGACTATTCGCTGCTGCTGGACGGCCTGATGGCCGAGCGGGAGCAGGGCATCACCATTGACGTGGCCTACCGCTATTTCAGCACGGAGCGCAGGAGCTTTATTGTGGCGGACGCGCCGGGCCATGAGGAATATACCCGGAATATGGCTGTGGGGGCCTCCTTTGCCGACCTGGCGGTGATTCTGGTGGACGCCACCCAGGGCATCCTGACCCAGACCCGGCGGCACACCAGAATCTGTGCCCTGATGGGGATTCGTCACTTTGTCTTTGCCGTCAACAAGATGGACCTGGTGCAGTATAACCGCTATCGGTTCTATGAGCTGGAGCGGGAGCTGCGGCGGCTGGTGGCGGAGTTCCTGCCGGCCTCGGTGGCGGTGATTCCCGTGTCCGCCACGGAGGGGGACAATGTGACCCGGCCCTCCACCAATATGTACTGGTACGAAGGGCCGACGCTGCTGACCTATCTGGAGCAGGTTCCGGTGGCGGATGACAGCATTAAAAACGGCTTCGTGCTGCCGGTGCAGCGGGTCTGCCGTCCGGACCGCACCTTCCGGGGCTTTCAGGGCCAGGTGGCCTGTGGACAGCTCCGGGTGGGGGACGCGGTCATCGTCCTGCCCAGCGGGGAGAAGGCCCATGTGAGCCACCTCCTGATGGCGGGGCAGCCGGCGGAGGAGATCACGGCAGGGGAGGCCGTCACCGTTCAGCTGGACCGGGAGGTGGATGTCTCCCGGGGGGACGTCATCATGAAGAACGCCAACCTGAATCTGGGGAGACTCTTCACCGCCACCATCCTCTGGATGGACGACACATCCCTCTCCGCTGGACGCAACTACACGTTGAAGCTGGGCACCAAGCAAATCCCCGCTACAGTGCTGAAGATCCGGCATAAAATCGACATCAACACAGGCTCCCGCATCCCTGCGGACCGGCTGAAAAAGAACGAGCTGGCGGTCTGCGACATTGCCGCCTCAGACAGGGTGATTTTCAACCGCTTCCAGAGCAGGCACGGGGGCAGATGCGATAAGGCGCTGGGCTGTTTCCTGCTGATCGACCGGGTCACCAACATGACCTCGGCCTGCGGCACAGTGATCGGCCCCCTGAGCCGGGACAAAAACCTGGTCCATCAGGAAACGGACATCACAAGGGAACTGCGGGCCGCTCAGAAGAGCCAGAAGCCTCTGACAGTGTGGTTTACCGGTCTCTCCGGCTCCGGGAAATCCGCCCTGGCCAACGAGCTGGAGAAGCGGCTGGTGGCCATGGGCAAGCACACCATGCTGCTGGACGGCGACAACATCCGCATGGGGCTGAATAAAAACCTGGGCTTTGAGGAGGCCGACCGGGTGGAAAATATCCGCCGCATTGCGGAGGTGGCCAAGCTGATGAACGACGCCGGGCTGATCGTGATGACCTCCTTCATCTCTCCCTTCGAGAGGGACCGGAACAACGCCCGTGAGGTGATTGGCAGCGACTTTTTTGAGGTCTACGTCAGCACGCCCCTGGAGGAATGTGAGCGGCGGGATGTCAAGGGGCTGTATCAAAAGGCCCGGAAAGGGGAGATTCCAGACTTCACCGGCATCTCCAGCCCCTTTGAGGTACCCCAGAACGCGGACCTGACGGTCAACACAGCAGACCGAAGCATAGAGTCCTGCGTGGACGAAATCCTCCGCTGCATCGAGGGACGCATCTGATGAAAGGGGAGCGGCACAAGCTTCGGAGGCTGCACTCTTTTTTGGCATCTGACCGCAGGGGAGGATTGGAACATGGGGTATCCTGATTTTGTCTGTTTAGGCTTTCAAAAGTGCGGCACCACCACACTGTACGCTATTTTAAAGCAACATCCGCAGATTGCCCTCTGCCGGGACGTGAAGGAACCGATGTATTACCGTGTGCCGGTCTGGCACATCGTCTGCGGCGGCACGCGGTTCTACAACTGGCGCTATTTCGGGCACATCCAACCGGGGGATACCCGATTGACGGGGGAGATCAACGCCGGGCTGACCTATGGCGGCTGCGCGAAAAAGGTCAGCCGGGATATGTCGCCGGACACCAAACTGATTTTCATGATGCGCAATCCGGTAGACCGCAGCTATTCCGCCTATCGCTACTTTCTGGCCAGAGGCTTCCTGCCCGCCCGGTATATCCGCTACGATGAGGAACACGGCCACGCTCAGGGCTTCGATTACTATGTCCATTCCGTGCTGGACCATCCCGGACGGCGGAACCGGGTGATGAAGCGGCAGATGAAGTATGTCGTGCTGTCCCAGAGCAATTACGCCACCTGCATTTCCGAGTACCTGGAGTACTTTGACCGGAGCAATATGAAGTTTGTCCTCTTTGAGGAGTTTGTCCGGGACCAGCACGCCGCCTGTCGGGAGATTTACGAGTTTATCGGCGTTCCCGATGCGCCGGAGATCACCTATGACCTGAGAAGCAACGAGGGCAACGAGCGGGCCGTTTCCCCGCACTGTGCGAAAAAGCTGTACTGGGTCAAGGGGCTGAACTACCTGTTTTATGACCTCTGCGCCATGCCCCGTTGGGGACCGAAGCGCTACGAGCAGTTCCGCCGGTATTTCCAGCGGGTGCGGAAGGAGTGCCTGGCCCCGGACCCGGACAAGAGCAAGGTGCTGCCGGAAACCAGGGCCTATCTGATGAACTACTTCGATGAGGAGATTTGCCGGACGGAGAAACTGACCGGGCGGGACCTCCACGGCGTCTGGGGCAGTCGGCCTGCGCCGTCCTCCGGCGGCGCGGTGGGCCTTGCCACCGGCGCAGGAACCTGAACCGCGCCCCTCTGGCCGTCAATCCGGGCCGAGCAGGGGAGAGGCAGCGCATGATTCACATCAAAAGGCATGACAAGGGCGGCCGCTTTACAGCGGCCGCCCTCTTTTGCGCAGCATATTCAGTTGGGAAACCAGCCGCTCTTCCGGTCAGGACGCCTTCAGGCGCAGCCACTCCGAATCGTACAGATCCAGAATCGTCTGGGGCAGGTTGGTGTACACCTCCGTCAGGCTCATCACATCCTGGGAGGGATAGGCGATGTCGCTGTTTTTCAGCTCGTCCGACAGCAGCTCTTTGGCGGCGCTCTCCGGCGTGGAGTAGTAGATATACTCCGCGTTGGCGGCGGAGGACTCCGGGTCGCACATGAAGTTGATGAAGGCCAGGGCGTTCTCTACGTTCTCGGCGTCCTTGGGGATGCACATGGCGTCCACATAGTAGTTGGTGCCCTCCTCCGGGATGAAGAAGGCCAGGTCAGGATTCTCCTCCATCATGGTGATGGCGTCCCCGGCATAGTAGGGGCCAACTGCCGCCTCTCCGGCCTCCATCTTGTCAAAAATCTGGTCCATCACATAGGCCTGCACCAGGGGCTTCTGCTCGATGAGCTTGTCCACGGCCGCCACGATCTCATCCTCATTGGTGGTGTTGTAGGAGTAGCCCAGCAGCTTCAGGGCGATGCCGATGGCGTCCCGGCTGTTGTCGAACATCAGAATCTGACCGGACAAATCCTCATCCCACAAAATGTCCCAGCTGGTGGGAGCATAGTCCACCATGGTGGTGTTGTACACGATGCCCACCACGCCCCACATATAGGGGACGGAATAGGCGTTGTCCGGGTCATAGTCCAGCCCCTTGTAGTCCTCGTCGATATACTCGTAGTTGGGAATCTGGTCGAAGTCCAGCTCCAGCAACATATCCTCCTCGATCATGCGGGAGATCATATAGTCGGACGGGATGATGACGTCATAGCCGCCGGAGCCGCTTTTCAGGGTGGCGTACAGGGACTCGTTGTCGGAATAGGTGGAGTAGTTGACCTTGATGCCGGTCTCCTCCTCAAACTGATCCAGCAGATCCTCGTCCATATACTCGCCCCAGTTGTAGACGTTGACCTCTCCGTTGCTCTCGCTGCCGGAGCTGCCGCAGGCGGTCAGGGGCAGGCACAGCGCCAGGGCCGTGCCAAAGGCAATCAGTTGCTTCTTTTTCATGGAAGTACCCTCCTTAGTTCTTCTGCCGCAGCTCGGCTTCCCGTCTGGCGGCCGCCCGTTCCTGTTGGGCGGAGCGGATGTTTACCACGGCCAGCAGGCTCAGCACCACCGCAAACATCAGCGTGGAAAGCGCGTTGATTTCCGGGCTGATGCGCTTGCGGGTCATGGAGTAAATTTCCATGGCCAGGGTGGAGGTGTTGGACCCGGCGGTAAAGTAGGAAATGACAAAGTCGTCAATGCTCATGGTGAAGGCCATGATGGCCCCATTCACCACGCCGGGCTGAATCTCCGGCAGCACCACCTTTGTGAAGGCCTGCCAGGGGGTGGCCCCCAGATCCAGGGCCGCCTCCTCGATGTTAGGGTCGCATTGCCGCAGCTTGGGCGTGACCGACAATATCACATAGGGGATATCAAAGGTGATATGGGCCAGCAGCAGGGTGCCGAAGCCCATTTTCAATTCCGTTCCCGTTACGCTGCCAAGGGTGTTGTTGAACGCGCCGATGGCAAAGACAAACAACAGCATCAGGCTGACGCCGGTGATGATGTCCGCATTGGTCATGGGGATGCTGTTGATGGCCATGCAGATCGAACGGGGGCGCTTCTTCATGTTGAAGAAGCCAATGGCCGCCATTGTCCCCAAAATCGTGGAAATGATCATGGCCAGGACGGAGACCTCCAGGGTCGTGACGAGGGCGCTCAAAATCCGGCTGTCCTCAAACAGATCCCGGTACCACTCCAGGGAAAAGCCTGTCCAAACCGTCCGGCTTTTGGAGGAGTTGAAGGAGAATACAATCAGCACCACAATGGGCGCGTACAGGAATACCGCCGTCAGCAGCAGGGCCAGACGGGAAACTACACCGTTCTTTTTCAATAGATTGCCGTCTCCTCTCCCTCACCGAAGTGGTTCATGATTGCCATCATCACCAGGACAATCACCATCATCACCAGGCTGATGGCGGAGCCCAGGTAGGGGTTGTAGGCGCTGCCGTAGAACTGGGTCTGAATCAGGTCGCCCAGCAGCAGCGTCATACCGCCGCCCAACAGGGAGGAGATGGCAAAGGTGGATACGGACGGGATAAACACCATGGTGATGCCGGACAGCACCCCGGGCAGGCTCAGCGGGAAGATGACCCGGCCAAAGACCTGGACGCCGCTGGCCCCCAAGTCCTCCGCAGCCTCCACCACGCTGGGGTCAATTTTTTCAATGACGGTGGTGATGGGCATGATCATGAAGGGCAGATAGTTGTATACCATGCCCAGCACCACGGCGCCAGAGGTGTTGATCATATGAAAGTATTCAATTTCTGTGCCAAAGATGTTGTTAATCAGGTTGAAGAAGCCGATATTTTGCAGAAAGGTGTTGATAATGCCGGTGTTCTCCAGGAGGCTCATCCAGGCGTAGGTGCGCAGCAGGAAGTTCATCCACATGGGCAGCATAATCAGCACCATGGCGATCCGCCGGACGTTGGGGCTTTCCCGGGAAATCCAGTAGGCCACCGGGTAGCCAATCAGCAGGCAGATCAGGGTGGCGATCAGCGCCAGCCGGAAAGAGGTCAGAAACACAGACCAGTACTGGGCCATGGTGGTGAAGTTTTCCACGGAAAAACCGCCGTCACGGGTGGTGAAGGCATAGCCCACCACCAAAAGCAGGGGAACAATGACGAAAATCGCCATCCAGACCACATAAGGTATGGCGAGGAGCTTCTTTTTCATCTGCCCCACCTCAATTCTTGTGCATGACCTGGATGTTCTCCGGCTCCACGGACAGGCCAAGGCGGGTGCCCACATCGTAGGCGTGGGTGTTCTGCACCTTCCACGCATAGCCGTCCGCCGCCCGTATCATCATCTCGTAGTAGATGCCCTTAAAGACGATGTTCTCCACCGTTCCGGCGATTTGACCGTCCTCCGGCCCGGAAATGAGCAGATCCTCCGGGCGCACCACCACGTCCACCCGTTCCCGGCGGGCGAAGCCGCGGTCCACACAGTCAAAGGTGCGACCGCTGAAGGTGACCTTATAGTTCTCCTCCATAATGGCGTCCACAATATTGCTCTCCCCGATGAAATTCGCCACAAAAGCATTCTTGGGCTCGTTATAAATATCCAATGGGGTACCGATTTGCTGAATCCGGCCTTCGTTCATGACAACGATGGTGTCGCTCATGGTCAGGGCCTCTTCCTGGTCATGGGTCACATAGATGAAGGTGATGCCCACCTGCTGCTGAATCTTTTTCAGCTCGGTCTGCATCTCCTTGCGCAGCTTTAAATCCAGGGCGCCCAGCGGCTCGTCCAGCAGAAGCACCTTGGGCCGGTTGACGATGGCCCGGGCGATGGCCACCCGCTGCTGCTGTCCGCCGGACAGGGAGGTGGTACTTCGCTTTTCAAAGCCGGAAAGGTTCACCATGGCCAGCGCCTCCTTCACCCGCTGGCGGATCTCCGCCTCAGGGGTCTTGGAGATGCGCAGGCCAAAAGCCACGTTCTCATAGATGTTCATATGCGTAAAAAGCGCATATTTCTGAAACACCGTATTGATCTGCCTTTTATAGGGCGGCAGGTCGTTGATCCGGTTGCCGTCAAACAGGACATCGCCGCTGGTCGGCGTCTGAAAGCCGCCGATGATGCGCAGCGTTGTGGTTTTCCCGCAGCCGGACGGGCCCAAAAGGGTCAAAAATTCCGCATCGTTGATATACAAATTGATACGATCAAGCACGAGGTCTTCGTCAAAAATCATGGAAACCTCGCTTAGCCGAATCAGTTCCTTGGACATTTATCCTCCCCCTCAATGTGAGTCATTATTCCCTCACACCTCTCTCAAAGGCGCAAGACTACGTTAATTATACCGTTTTAGCACCAAAAACACAATGTTCCGGTAAAAATTTTTGTTGTGACAGTTGACGATTTTCTGACGGCGGGTTCTTTTTATTTTTGTGGGACTTGGCAGATAATTTTCCGCAAAGGCAGAAAAAGCGTCCCCTTTCGACACGGAAAGGGAACGCTTTCTGCTTTTCTGCCGGCGGAAAGGGCAGATTACAGCACCCGCACGCGAATCACGTTGGGAATCTCCATAATTTTCTCCACAACGCTGTCACCCACTTTGGTGTCCAGATCGACAATGGTGTAGGCCATCTCCTTGCGGGAGCGGTTGATCATGTTCTCAATATTCATCTGAGTGGCAGAGAACAGGTTCAGGATGGAGTTCAATACGGTGGGCACGTTCTTGTGAATCACGCAGACCCGGCACCGGCCCGACCGCGGCATAGAGACCTGGGGCATATTCACCGCATTGGTGATGTTGCCGTTTTCCAGATAGTCGCTGAGCTCCTTGGCGGCCATGACCGCGCAGTTGTTCTCGCTCTCCGGGGTGGAGGCAGCCAGATGGGGGGTGCCGATGACGTTTTTCACGCCCACCAGCTCGTTATCCGGGAAGTCCGTCACATAGGACGCCACATGGCCAGATTCCAGCCCCTGGATCAGCGCCTGGTTGTTCACCAGACCGCCCCGGGCCAGGTTGATGATGCGGACGCCGCCCTTCATCTTGGAAATGGCCTCCGCGTCAATGGTGTTGGCCGTCTCCTTGTTATAGGGAATATGGATGGTGATATAATCGGAATTCCGGAGCAGCACGTCCAGCTCCGTGATATGCTTCACATGAATATCCAGCCCCAGGGCCGCATCCACGGACAGGAACGGGTCATAGCCCAGCACCTCCATGCCCAGGGCAATGCCCATATTGGCCACCTTCGCGCCGATGGCACCCAGGCCGATGATGCCCAGGGACTTGCCGGCCAGCTCCGGTCCGGCAAAGGCGGACTTGCCCTTTTCCACAACGGTGGTCACGTCGATGCCGGCGGCCACTTGATCCTTCACCCACTGGATGCCGCCCACCAGGTCTCTGGAGCCGAGCAGCAGGGAGGCCAGCACCTGCTCCTTCACCGCGTTGGCGTTGGCGCCCGGGGTGTTGAAGACGACGATGCCCTCTTTGCAGCAGCGGTCGATGGGGATGTTGTTGGTGCCGGCACCGGCACGGGCAATGGCCAGCAGCTCCTTGGGGAAGGGCACATCGTAGAGCTTTGCGCTGCGGACGATGATGCCGTCGTACCGGTCGAAGTCGTCAGAGACCTCATAGCGGTTCTTGTCCAGACGGTTCAGGCCCACCGCTGCGATTTTGTTCATGGTTTGGATGCGATACATGTTCAGGTTACCCCTTTCAAAGTTACGGCTTCAATCTCGCCGCACAGTTCCTGCCGGCGCCGGAACGCTTCAATCTCACGCCCCCGCTGAATCCGACTCCTCTATTATATGCTTTTTTTGTCGGTTCGGCAATTTGACGAAAGCACAAAAACCACCACGTTTTGTCTCGCAGCTTTGTGCGATTGCGAGAAAAGTTACGGCCTACGGCGGTTGATTCCCGCCCCTTCCGGCGGTTGCCATATTGCAAAACCATTTGAAAATGGTTATAATGATACAAAAAGCGGAAAAGGGGGGAGGCTGTATGACGGAAATCGCTGTGGTAGAGGACAATCCACAGGATGCCGCTCTGCTGGAAACACATCTCAGCCGCTACCGGGAGGCCACCGGGACGCCGCTGGCCGTTACGCTGTTCTCCGACGGGGCGGCGCTGCTGGAGCCCTACACGCCCCGGTGGGATTTGATCCTTCTGGACATCCAGATGGCGCAGATGGACGGGATGGAAACCGCCCGGCGCATCCGCAGGCAGGATGAAGAGGTGATTCTGGTCTTTGTCACCTCCATGGCCCAGTACGCCGTGGAGGGCTATCGGGTGAACGCACTGGACTATCTGCTGAAACCGGTGACATACCCTCAAATCAAGCTGAGCATGGATCGGGTCATGGCTCTGCTGCGGCGGAACGAGCGCCGCTCCATTCTCCTGCCCCAGGACGACCGGCAGGTGAAGGTATCCGTGCCGGACATCCTCTATGCCGAGGTGCAGAACCACGAGCTCAGCGTTGTCACCCTGTCGGAGACCTATCGGCTGCGCGCAACCCTGAACGACCTGGAGCGGCGGCTGGAGGGGGCCAATTTCGCCCGCTGCAACCGGCACTATCTGGTGAACCTGCGCAACGTGACTGCCGTGGGCCGGGACAGCGTGACGGTGGGGGGCTATGAGCTGCCCTTCAGCCGACCGATGCGGAAGCCGTTTTTGCAGGCCTACGCGGCGTATTTGGGGGTGGAGCTATGATGACAGCGGTACAGGAATATTTCAGCGTTGGCTTTATTCTCTATCCCATGGAAATGCTGACTGCTGCGCTGGTCTTTATCCTGCCTTTGGAAAAGCGGAAACGGCCGCTTCTGCGCACGGTGGGATTGGCGGCCTGCGTCTGCCTTTTGTTCCATCTGTCCGTTCTTCTGGTAGAGCAGCTATATGTCCATGAATACGGATGGATACAGGAACAGGCGAGTACGCAAGGCGGCTATCTCTCTACGCTGTTCTGGTGCGGACTGCTGTTTCTTCTGTTGATTCCGATGATTTTGTGCGTGTGCCGGATTTCCCTGCGGGAAGCGGTGTACTGTGCCGCCTGTGCTTATCTGGTGGAACATATTGTTTATTGCATCCGGCTGCTGGAAAATTGGGTGTTGGCGCCGAATGAGGTTTCGACAGGTGGGGTTCTCTACTTTGCAGATTATATTCTGGTCTATGCGCTCGCGTATGTCCTGTTTGTCCGCAAAATGGTGCAAAAGGGACACTGCGCTACCAGCGCCATACAGTCTCTGGGGCTGACGGTCAGCGTTCTGGTTGTGGTGCTGGTCATGAGCATACTGGCCTCCGCCTATGACTTTGAGGAGATTCACGCCGTCTACGCCCTGTTCTGCTGCGTCTACGCCCTCTACGGTCAGCTCCGGCAGCAGCAGAAGCAGAGCCTGGAGCAGGAGCTTGCCCTCCAGAAGCAGCTCTGGCAGCAGCAGAAGGGCCAGTATGAGATGAGCCGGGACAACATTCAGCTCATCAATCAGAAGTGTCATGACCTGAAGCATCAGGTGAACGCCCTGCGCCACATTGACGAGCCGGAGTACAAGAACGCCTTCATCGACTCCCTCCAGGACGCGGTGATGATTTACGACACGAAAATCGAGACGGGGAACGAGATTTTGAACACTGTCCTGACGGAGAAGAGCCTCCGGTGCCAGCAGGAGCACATTACCCTGACCTGTCTGGCGGAGGGCAGCGCCCTGGCCTTTCTGGACGCTGTGGACCTGTACACCCTGTTCGGCAACGCTCTGGACAACGCCATGAAGGCGGTGTCCCAGCTGGAGGAAGCGAGCCGCCTCATCCGTGTGACGGTGCGGCGGCGGTCTGATTTGATTCTCGTCCAGGTGGAAAACCCCTATCAGGGCACCCTGACCCTGGAGGACGGTCTGCCGGAGACCGGCAAGGGGGATAAGGGCTGGCACGGCTTCGGCCTGCGGAGCATCCGCAGCATTGCTGAGCGGTACCAGGGGATCTTCCAGATCAGCACTGAGGGGCAGTTGTTCCGCCTCCGCGTCACCTTTCCTGCCGATGCGCAATTTACGGCGAAAAAACAACAACTCACGGCAAATCGGCCCACTTTTCACTAACTCTGTGCTATACTCCTCCTATCCAGTCGGAAACCCCGGCAAAACACGGATAGGAGGAAATTTTATGAAAGAAAAGAAGAAGCATCCAGGCTTGGCGCTGAAAATTGTCACCACCGCACTGCGGGGCCTTGTCTGCCTCGTTCTTGTGGTGCTGATGCTTGCGGTCAACTCCATTCTGCCCGGCTACGCCCGGATGGTGAACAGCCTGTTGAACGGCTTCGACATCTCTGTGGACAATTCTGATGTGGACACCACCGATCTTGACCTGGACTACTACACCTCCGACTACACCTCTGAGACCATCAGCGACGCCGAGGATGCCCTGGCAGAGCAGATCGCCGATGAGGGCCTCGTCCTGCTGGAGAACGACGGCACCCTGCCCCTCAGCGCGGACACAGTGTACAGCCTGTTCAGCGTGAACAGCGCCACCGTCACCACCACCGACAGTCTGCTGGGCGGCCGCGACCTCCAGACCCTGTTTGCCGAGGCGGGGGTCAGCATCAACACCACCCTGTGGGACTTCTACACTGAGAAGTCCGGTGAGGGATACGGCCTGGGCAGCGGCTCCATCAGCTACGGCGACGATGAGGACTTCTCCATCAACGAGGTTCCCCTCAGCGAGCTGGAGGCGGAGGACGGCCTGCTGGAGAGTGTGGAGGGCACTGTGCCCATCTACTGGCTCAAGCGGGTGGCCGGCGAGGGCCGGGATATGCCCCGCTCCATGTACAACCACACCGACATCGAGGAGGATAAGAGCAAGAGCTATCTGGAGCCCGGCTCCATCGAGCTGGAGATTATCCAGTACCTGAATGACAACTATGATGAGGTAATCCTGGTGGTGAACTCCTACGCCGCCCTGGAGCTGGACTGGCTGGAGGACTATCCCAACATCACCGCCGTCCTCTATGCCCCTGACGGCATCGACGCGGTGGCCCGCGTCCTCACCGGCGAGGTGAACCCCTCCGGCCGGACGGTGGACACCTTCGCCGCCGACGCCCTGGCCTCCCCCGCCGCACAGAACTTCGGCGACTATCAGTACACCGATGAGGACGGCAACATGACCGTTTATAACTATGTCTCCTATGAAGAGGGCATCTATGTGGGCTATAAGTACTACGAGACCCGCTACGAGGATGTCATTCTGAACCAGGGCAACGCCGGGGATTACGATTATGACACCGAGGTGGTCTATCCTTTCGGCTACGGCCTGAGCTACACCACCTTTGAGTGGAGCAACATGACCACCACCTGGACGGAGGACACCTGCACCGTCACCGTGGACGTGACCAACACCGGCGATGTGGCGGGCAAGGACGTGGTGGAGATCTACATCCAGTCCCCCTACACCGAGTACGACATTGAGAACAGCGTGGAAAAGTCCTCCGTGGCTCTGGTGGGCTACGCCAAGACCAGCGAGCTGGAGCCGGAGGCCACCGAAACGGTGGAAGTCTCCTTCTCCCGGGAGCAGCTGAAATCCTATGACTACACCAACGCCCAGACCTATATTCTGGACGCCGGGGACTATTACGTCACCGGCGCCACCAACGCCCACACCGCCATCAACAACATCCTGGCCGCCAAGGGCGCCGACGTGGAGGGGGGATGCCTCCTTTACCTCCCTCTATGTGGTGGAGGAGTTTGACGCCACCACCTACTCCGTGGACAGCTACAGCGGTGTGGAGATCACCAACCAGCTCTCCGACGCCCAGGGCGACGTCACCTACCTGACCCGGTCTGACTGGGAGGGCACCTTCCCCACCCATGACGGCGAGGTCAGCACTCAGGTCTCCACCTGGGGCAACGAAATCAACGGTGAAGACGGGGTGTCCTACACCTACACCAAGGTGGCCAGCGACGAGCTGCTGGCCCAGCTGGAGAGCTTCGACTCCGGCAGCCCGGTGGACGCCTCCGCCATCGAGGTGGACATCGTCTACGGGGCGGACAACGGCTTGACCCTCATCGACCTGCGGGGCCTGGACTATGACGACCCCCTGTGGGACGACCTGCTGGATCAGCTCACCGCCGACGATTATTACAACACCATCGCCCTCTCCGGCTACGGCGTGGAGGCCATCGAGAGCGTGGACAAGCCCTTCACCATTGATTCCGACACCGCCTACGGCCTGCTCTACGGCGGCACCGGGAAGTATTACCCCAACGCTATGGTTCTGGCTCAGACCTGGAACCAGGAGCTGGCTCTGGAATATGGCACCATGATCGGCAACGAGGCCCTGCTGGGTGGCTGCAACGGCTGGTATGCACCCTCCATGAACATCCACCGCACCCCCTTCTCCGGGCGGAACGGCGAGTACTACTCTGAGGACGCCTTCCTCTCCGGCGCTGTGGCCTCCAACGCCATCTACGGCGCGGCCACCAAGGGCGTGTACGCCTATATCAAACACTTCGCCTTCAACGACCAGGAGAACCACCGGGGCGACCGGGACGGCCAGTACTCCATCGCAACCTGGCTCAACGAGCAGGCGGCCCGTGAAATCTACCTGGTACCCTTCGAGATGTGCATGAAGGTGGGGGATGTAGAGCTGAAGTACATCGCCCAGGATGAGGACGGCAACCTCACCAACGCAACCACCACCATCCGGGCAGCTTAGGCGGTGATGACAGCGTTCAACCGGGTAGGCGCTACCTGGGCGGGCGGCGACTATGGCCTGCTCACCGGCATCCTCCGCAACGAATGGGCCTTTGACGGCTTCGTGCTGACGGACAACGCCAACACCGGCGTGTTCATGGACGGCTATCAGATGACCGAGGCCGGCGGCGACGCCAAGCTGACCTATCTGGAGGAGTCCGCCCGGTATGACTTTGACGAGAACGACGAGGCCACCTATTACTACGCCCGTCAGGCCATGCACCATATCCTCTACACCATCGCCAACTCTAACGTCATGAACGGCCTGGCCCCCGGCGGCACCTTCGTGGAGGGGATGCGGATCGTGGACAAACTCATCATCGGCGTGAACGTGGTCTGTATCCTGCTGATTCTGTGGATCGCCTACACCATCTTCCGCACCTTCAAGCCCAGCAGGCGCAAGCTGGCCAAGCTGGAGCGCAAGGCCGCGAAGAAGGCCGCCAGAAAGGCCGCAAAGCAGGCATGACGGCGCATATCATTTGAGTTTCCCGCTTCCCAAAAATGACTCCCCGGCGGCTACCGCTGCCGGGGAGCTTTGAGTTTTCTGACCGGAACGTTGTCGGAACATCGCATCCCGGCGCTTTTTTCCGGGGAAACCGCTTGTGACGCATTTCTGCCGCCCCGCTGTGCTATGCTTGTTCCACACAGCCGAACAGGGGGGATGGGATACGGCGGTTGTGTACTTAGACAGCGTTTTTGCCTTAAATGCGGCGCTGGACGCCCTGCTGCTGTCCGCCGCCGGAAAGCTGACGGGCAGGGCGGTGAAGCCGGGGCGGCTGGCGCTGGCGGCGGCCATCGGCGGGGGATACGCCTGTGCGGTATTCCTGCCCGGACTGGACGGGTTAAGGGGCGCGGCAGGCCAGGCCGGGTCCATGGCGGTGATGCTGCTGGCCGCCTTCGGGGGGCGGCTGCTCTGGCCCGGCGGGGTGCTGCTGGCCCTGAGCTGCGCCCTCGGCGGAGCCATCCTTCTGCTGGAGCAGCTGGTGGGCAGCCTGACCTACGCCAACGGGATTCCCGGCACAGCCTGGGACGGGGGACTGCTGCTGCTGGCAGGCAGCGGCCTTTGGGCGGCGGCCTCTCTGCTGGAGCGCAGCACCAACGGCAGGGGCGGCAGAAAGGTGCCGGTGCTGCTGGAGGTCAACGGAAGGAGGCGGCTCTTGACAGCGCTGGTGGACAGCGGCAACGGCCTGCGGGACCCCATCAGCGGGAAGGGGGTGCTGGTGGTACAGTGGGATGCGCTGGCCTCCTGTCTGCCGGAAGCGGTCACCCGGGCGGCCTGCGCCGCTCCGGCGGAGCATTTGGCGGAGCTGTCGGCGGCATGGCCGGAGGGGCGGCTCCGCCTGCTGCCCTGCCGCACCGTGCGGCAGGCGGAGGGATTCCTGCTGACCTTCACCGCCCGGCATGTAAAGGTGGACGGCGTGGAGCGGGGGGCGCTGCCGGTGGCCATCTCCCCCGTTCGGCTGTCAGACGGAGCCTATCAGGCGCTGGTTGGGTTATAGGAACAAGGACTGTCATCACAGGAGGGAAAGACCATGTATCAGGAACGCTATGAAGTTTTGGGAAGAAGCAATGGCTGGAGCCTGGTCAGCCTGTGGCAGGCGCTGAAAAAGGCGTGGCGCAGACTGCTGCCACGCCCGGAAGGCGTCTATTATGTGGGAGGCAGCGACCTCCTGCCGCCCCTGGACAGACAGGAGGAGCGGCGGCTGCTACTGGCCCTGCGCGCGGGGGACGAACAGGCCAGGGATACGCTGATCGAGCACAATCTCCGGTTGGTGGTCTACCTGGCCAGACGGTTTGAGAACACCGGCATCAACCTGGACGATCTGGTGTCCATCGGCACCATTGGCCTCATCAAGGCGGTGAATACCTTTGACACGGAGAAAAACATCAAGTTGGCCACCTATGCCTCCCGGTGCATTGAAAACGAAATCCTGATGCATCTGAGGAAAACCTCCAACCAGCGGACGGAAATTTCCTTTGATGAACCGTTGAACACCGACTGGGACGGCAACGAACTGTTGCTGTCTGACGTCCTGGGTACAGAGGAGGATTTGGTGGAGCGGCCTGTGCAGGCAGGGGAGGACAGGCGGCTCCTCTACCTGGCCCTGAACCAGCTGAGCGAGCGGGAGAAGCGCATCATCATCATGCGTTTTGGCCTGGACGGGCGGGACAGCTGCACCCAGAAGGAGGTGGCCGATTCCCTGGGCATTTCCCAGTCCTACATCTCCCGCCTGGAAAAGCGCATCATCGGCCGACTGAAGAAGGAGTTCAGCCGCGTCGGATAGCGAACGCAATGGAACACCACGGCGCAGTTACTCCGGCGGACAGCATACCTTACAGGGCTCATAGCCCTGCTCCTTTGCGTCCGCAAGGGATATCTCAATGCCCCCATCTTTGACATACCGGCAGGTGGACAGGTGATACTTTTCCCCGCTGGCTGTGATGTAAACCAGAGTATCCTCCTCAGAGGCTTCTGAATCCATGGCATCTCCGCGTTCCGTTGTCACGTCCGACCCTGACGCTTCGCCGGATTCAGCGGCAGCATCGGCCTCGGAACTCCATTCGCCGGACAGGGAAGAGGCGTCAGCGTCCTCCGACGCCAGCGGTTCCGTCCCGGGTTTCAGAGAACCCGCCGCCAGAACGCAAACCAGGAATGCCAGCACAAACATCCACGGCTTTGCCTCGGGCAGCCGCCGATGCACAAGGGGATTGGCAGCGGCCGCCGCCAGCAGGAACATCATAGCAGCTGCCGGGTCCTCCGGACTGCCCAACGCAGCGAGGAGACAGAGGGCGGAAAGGCACCAGCCGAGCACTGTGCAGAGGGGATGCAGTTTTCCGGGGCGGACATCATTTTTCACGGGACTTCCTCCGTTCTGACGCAGCATTTCTCACAGCTATTATACTGAAAAAGGTGCTGCTCCGCAAGAAAATTTTCCCGCCCCGGCAGGGTTTGCGCCTTGCCGGGGCAGCGTATTTGTGCTATATTGTTGCCAGGGCGCATAGGCTTGTATGGGTGATTGAAGTGCGGAAAGCAGCGATCCATATTTTTGCCGTCTGTTGTGCGTTCCTCTCCATCCTGAGTCTGGTAAGGCAGCTTTCGGCTGAGCCGACGGCGGCGGTATCCGGCAGGACGGGAGCGCATATTTTAATTTTGGATGCCGGTCATGGCGGGGAGGACGGCGGCGCCGTCTCTGTCAGCGGCGTGGCGGAGAGCGGGCTGAACCTCTCTATTGTGCTGAAACTGGATGCGCTGGCGGGCCTGTATGGGGTGCCGGTGGTGTTGACCCGCACGGAGGATGTCTCTCTGGCGGATGACACAGCCGTCACGTTACAGGAGCGCAAGCGCAGCGACATTTACAACCGCGTCGCCCTGGCGAACGAAACCCCTAACGCCTGCCTGCTCAGCATCTATCAGAATCATTATACCAGCAGCGCTGTCTCCGGGGCCCAGGTCTTTTACCGGAATACGGAGGAAGGGAAGTTCTGGGCCATGCTGACCCAGGCCGCCCTCCGCGCAGCCATTGACCCGGAGAATGACCGGGTGGCCGCGCAGATTCCCGATTCCGTTTACTTACTGAACCATGTCACCTGTCCTGCCATTCTGGTGGAATGTGGCTTCCTGTCCAACCCTGGGGAGGATGCGCTTTTACAGAGCGATGGGTACCAAAGCAGCCTGGCGGCGACGATTTTTTCCGCCTATTTACAATATTTTATCGGAGAAGTTTCAATATGAAGAATCGCATCACCTTTTACTGTACCAACTGCGGCAATGAATATCCGAAATGGCAGGGAAAGTGTACCGCCTGCGGCAGCTGGAATACCATCGTAGAGCAGCCTGTCCAGCCGAAAAAAACCACCGCTGTCACCGCGACCCGGCAGCTGAAAGCGCAGCCCCAGCGCATCGACGATGTGGAGCTGACGGAGGAGCTGCGCTTTCGCACCGGCGTGAATGAGCTTGACCGGGTTTTGGGGGGCGGCGCAGTCCAGGGAAGTCTGGTTCTGATCGGCGGGGCCCCCGGCATCGGCAAGTCCACCCTGATGCTGCAAATCTGCAATGAGCTGTGCAGGCAGTACACGGTGCTGTATGTCTCCGGGGAGGAATCCGCGCGGCAGATCAAGCTGCGTGCGGCCCGGCTGAACGTTTCCGGGGAAAACCTCTACCTGCTGAGCGAAACCGCCCTGGAAAACATCACGGACGCGGTGCATCAGGTGGAGCCGGATGTCCTCATTGTGGACTCGATTCAGACGATTTCCTCCGCCACATCGGACTCCATTCCGGGCAGCGTGGCCCAGGTGAAGCAGTGTACCATGGCGCTGATGGAGCTGGCGAAAGGGGAGGGGCTGACCGTCTTTGTGATCGGCCACATCAATAAGGAGGGGTCCATTGCCGGACCCAAGGTGCTGGAGCATATGGTGGACTGCGTCCTGTCCTTTGAGGGGGAGCAACAGCAGGCCTACCGTATCCTGCGTGCAGTGAAGAACCGCTTCGGAGCGACCAATGAGATCGGCGTCTTTGAAATGCTGGATGAGGGACTGACCGAGGTGCCAAATCCGTCGGAAATGCTGCTCAGCGGCAGGCCGGCCGGAGCGCCGGGCACCTGCGTCACCTGCGTCATGGAGGGGGCCAGGCCGGTGCTGGCGGAGGTGCAGGCCCTGGTCACCACCTCCAGCTTTGCCAATCCCCGCAGGACAAGCAACGGCGTGGAGTATGGGCGCGCCGTGATGCTCATCGCGGTACTGGAACGGCGGGGCGGCCTGAATATTGGAGGATGTGATTCTTACATCAACGTGATCGGCGGCCTGAATCTGGAGGAACCGGCCGCAGACCTGGCGACGGTGCTGGCGCTGGCGTCCAGCTTTCGGAATAAAGCTGTGCCGGAGGATTTGGCGGCGATTGGCGAGGTGGGGCTGACCGGCGAACTGCGTCCAGTCAACGCGCTGGCCCAGCGGCTCAGCGAAGTGCATCGGCTGGGCTTTACCAAGTGCATGATTCCCAGCCGCAACAGCGGCAGGCTGCCTGAAATACCCGGATTACAGCTGATTCCGGTGAAGAATATCAGAGAGGCCATGGCTGCGCTCTTGTGAGGAATCTTAAGCACAGGGTCTGCGCCGCAACGGTTATCACAGCCGCTGCGGCGCAGACTTTTGCAAAGATTGACCCTTGACGGCGTCCCGCATGATGTGGTAAACTATAAATACCGATACAGATGAAGATATGGGAAGAACCGGAAAGAGAGGAGGCGAAGGGAGCCACCCCGTCGCCATTTTTTTAAAGGCACAGAAGTCAACAAAATAAAAATTTTGTTGACTTTAGGGAAGGGGATTGCGCACTCCCTCAGGAAATCATATGAATTACAGAGCCGAGAGCCCACAGGTGCTGCTGGACTTCCTCTCCTACCATGAGACGGTGAAAGGCCACTCACAGGGCACTGTGGATGAATATTTTCTGGATCTGCGGAGCTTTTTCCGCTATATGAAGCTCCGCCGGGGGCTGGTGCCTGCCGACACGGAATTTGAAAAAATCTCCATTCAGGATATTGACATTGACTTTCTGCGTAGAGTATCCTTAAGTGAGATCTACGATTATCTGTCCTATTTGACCCGTGAAGGACATTTGAACAACGCATCCCGCGCCAGAAAGATTTCAACGCTGCGCTCCTTTTTCAAGTTTCTGTCCACGAAAACCCATCTTCTGGAGGACAATCCCATTGAAGGTTTGGATACGCCGAAGGTCAAAAAAGATTTGCCCCGGTACCTGACCCTGGATGAGAGCATTCAGCTTCTGGAGTCAGTAGACGGCGCAAATCAGGAGCGGGATTACTGCATTTTGACGTTATTTTTGAACTGCGGGATTCGAATTTCGGAGTTAGTTAGCCTTAATATTCAAAGTATTCAGGACGATACCATGCGTGTGTTGGGCAAAGGCAATAAGGTTCGGATACTTTATTTAAATGAAGCCTGCAAGCTGGCGGTTCAGGACTGGCTGATCGTCCGCAGCGGTATGACGCTGATCGATGAGGACGCCCTTTTCGTGACCTCCCACAGAAAGAGAATCACCCGGGCAGGGGTACACAAAATGGTGAAAAAACGGCTGACAGAGGCAGGATTGGACGCCAGCCTGTACTCCTCCCACAAACTGCGGCATACGGCGGCCACCCTGATGCTGCAAAACGGCGTGGATGTGCGCACCTTACAGGAAGTTTTGGGCCATGACCATTTAAATACGACCCAGATTTATACCCACATTGACAATGACGATCTGCGTATTGCGGCCCGGGCCAACCCGCTGGCCTCAGTGCATAAGAAGACGCCGGAAAGGAACGGTGATTTATGAGAAAACTGGCCTGGTTCAGCGTCTTTTTTGCGGTTGCCACACTTTTGGCGGTCTATTTGCTGCCGTCCCAGTGGTGGATGGTTGCGGCGGTTTTGGCCCTTGTTCCCATGTTCGCCTCCCTGCGCTGGTCCGGAAAGCTGCGGATGCGGATTCTCCTGGCTTCTGTTGGATTGGTTCTGGGCTTCGTCTGGTGCCACTGCTATCAGACCATTTTTGTCCGGCCTGCGGAGGCCGCCTTTGGAGAAGGCGTCGCCTTCTCCGGCATTGTGCAGGATATGCCCTCGGAAACGGAATACGGGATTTCCGTGACCCTTTCCGTGGATTCCGCGGAGGGCGCGAATTTTCTGGCAAAGGTTTATCTGGACGCGGAGTATCAGAGCCTTTCCCCCGGCGACCGCGTGACCGCCACCGGAACCATCAAAACCGCGGACGTTGTCCGCAACGAACAGGTGTATTATAACGCCGCAAATGGCATTCGCGCAATCATTTCCAGTGTAAAGGAGATAGCCGTTACATATAAGAGCAGCACGCCGCTGTACCTCCTCCCTGCCGTTTGGGCCGCCGCGATTCAGGAAAAAATTCAATCCCTCTTTTCCGGGGATGTCCTTGGGCTGCTGGAAGCCCTGCTGACCGGCGACCAGGACCTGCTCTCCGACAGCCTGTACACCGCCCTGCGGCGGGCCGGTGTTGCCCACATCGTCTCTGTGTCCGGGCTTCACGTCATGCTGTTTGCGCAGATTTTGCTGAAGATCCCCGGCAGCCAGCGAATGAAGCGGCTTCTGGTCCTCCCTGTTCTGGTGCTTTTTGCTCTCCTGACCGGCTGCAAACCTGCCATCGTCCGTGCGGTTTTGATGGAGGCGCTGCTTCTGTTGGCCCCCGTTTTCGGGCGGGAGAATGACGCACCCACTTCCCTGTCCTTTGCCCTTTTGATTCTGCTGTTGCAAAATCCATATGCCGTCGCCGGAGTGGGACTGCAGCTGTCTTTCCTGTCCGTGCTGGGTATCGAACTGGTGCAGCCCAGGATACATCGGGCCCTGGAAAGCCGTTTGGAGCCGATTCAGCATAAAAAGAAGCTGTTCCGGCTGTGCTATGGCGTGATTGACCTGTTTAGCACCAGCTGCGGCGCACTTTTGCTCTCAACGCCCCTATGCGCCTGCTACTTTTGCAGCATATCCCTGGTGGGGGTACTCGCCAATCTGCTGGTGCTGCCGGTGCTGGGGATGCTGTTTGGCCTGTCCCTCCTGTGCGTGCTGTGCAGCTTTTTTTGGTGGCCTGCCGCAAAAATTCTTGCGATTCCCTGTAAGTATATCTCACTTTACATCGTTGGCGTCAGCCGTACCATGAGCAGCTTCAATTTTGCAGCCCTTTCCACCGATGTGACAGCCTACGCAATCTGGCTTGTGCTCCTCTATATCCTGATTCTGCTTGCAGTCTGCTGGGGGCCGATGAGAAAATATCCCGCACTCCCCTGCTCCGTCGGCGTGATTTCTCTGATCTGCGCCATTGCGGTTCACATCCAGACCACGCTGAACGCGCCAATTACCATCGCGGCCCTGGACGTGGGGCAGGGACAGTGCATCGCCGCCTTTTCCGAAGGGGAGGCAATCGCCATTGATTGCGGCGGAAACGAGGACAATCCCGGCGACATCCTGGCGGATTACTTACAGGGCCTGAACCGCAGCAGCCTGGATGCGCTGATTCTGACCCACTATGACAGCGACCACACCAACGGCGTGGAGGAACTGCTCTCCCGCATCACCATCGAAACCCTCTACCTGCCCAGCTCGGACGAAGCAAAGCAGCAGTCCATCTGTTCGCTTGCGGAGGAATATGAATGCGAAGTTGTATTCCTGACAGAGAACCAGTCGGAATCCTTCGGCTGCGGCACCCTAACCCTGTTCGCACCCGTGGGTCAGGAGGACACCGACAGCAATAATGGGAGCCTCTCCCTGCTCCTGTCCTATGACACGCTGGATTTCCTCGTCACGGGAGACATGGATATTGCCACGGAGACCGCACTGCTGGAGCGGGAGCAGCTGTCCGATGTGGAATACCTGATGGTGGGGCATCATGGCTCCAAGTACGCCACCGGGGAGGCCCTGCTGGCTGCGCTGACGCCTGAGGTCGCCATCATCTCCGTGGGCTACAACACCTATGGTCACCCCACTGAGGAAGCTCTGTCCCGGCTTGCGGCCTGGAACTGCACCGTTTATCGCACCGACGAGGACGGAACCGTTTTAGTGAGATTGGGGGAATCGGAATGATGCACCTGCAAAACTATGGAAAAACCGTCCTGGATGCCCTTTATCCGCCGAAGTGCTACCTCTGCGGGACCCTTTTGGAGGATGGGGCCCTTTGCCAACACTGCAAAGCAAAACTACTTGTCGTAGACGGTGACCGTCGGGTGCAATACGGGACCCACTTTGACCGCTGCGTCTCCTACTGCTTCTACACCGATCACATCAAACCGGCCTTTCACCGCTATAAATTCAACGGGCACTATCATTACAGCCGGTTGTTCGGGCAGTGGATGGCCGAAGCCCTGGCGGAGAGCGGCGAGGGCCCCCTTTGACCTTTGCACCTGGGTTCCCCTGCATCTGTTTCGCCGATGGTCCCGGGGCTACGACCAGGCCGAGCTTCTGGCAAGGGAAGTCTCCTTACAAACCGGTCTCCCTCTGGTGAGAACCCTGGATAAAATCCGATACACCACAGCCCAGTCCGGTACAGCCCACGTATCCCAGCGCTATTCCAATGTGCGGGGTGCGTACCGCCTGTCGAAAAAAGGTGCAGTCGCCGGAAAACGCATCCTGCTGATCGACGACGTCATCACCACCGGCTCGACCCTGGAGAATGCCGCCGAAGCGCTGCGGACAGGCGGCGCTTCGGAGATCGTCTGCCTTACCCTGGCCAGGAGCCTGTATCAGGCGAAGGCCAGCGCAGAATAAAACACCGCCTCCTGCATCTTGCAGGAAACGGTGCGGCGCGACGATGGAAAGCGTCAATCCTCCATCACGTGATCAAAGGCCAGGCTGAACAGCTTTTGAATATGCTCGTCGTCCAGCGAGTAATAGACCACCTTCCCTTCCCGCCGGTTTTTCACAATGCGGGCCTGCTTCAAAATGCGCAGCTGGTGGGAAACGGCGGATTGGGACATATTCAGGATGCAGCTCAGATCGCAGACGCACAGCTCCGAGATGGTCAGCGCGCAAATGATTCTGGCGCGGGTGGAGTCCCCAAAGACCTTGAACAGCTCCGCGACCTCATAAATCGGGTCCTCATCCGGCATTTCCCGGCGCACCTTCGCCACATTCTGCTCATGAATCACATTGTTCTCGCACTGTTCTGCCAGTTCTATTTTCTTCATTGCGCACCTCCATTTGGAAAACCCCCGGCGGGAAGCTCCCGCCGGGGATGTTTCATACGAGCGATTTCAGGGGCTTAGATCTTGTTGTCGGAGCCGAGCACGTGGACGATCTTGTGGGCGACCATGTCCTTGACAGCCTGACGGGCGGGCTTCAGGTACTGGCGGGGATCGAAGTGATCGGGATGCTCCGCGAAGTACTTGCGGATGTTGCCGGTCATGGCCAGACGGATGTCGGAGTCGATGTTGATCTTGCAGACGGCCAGCTTGGCAGCCTCACGCAGCTGATCCTCGGGGATGCCGATGGCGTCGGGCATATTGCCGCCGTAGGTGTTGACCATCTTCACGAACTCCTGGGGCACAGAGGAAGAACCGTGCAGCACGATGGGGAAGCCGGGCAGACGCTTGATGCACTCCCGCAGCACGTCGAAGCGCAGAGGAGGAGGCACCAGGATGCCGTCCTCATTGCGGGTGCACTGGGCGGGGGTGAACTTATAAGCGCCGTGAGAGGTGCCGATGGCGATGGCCAGAGAGTCGCAGCCGGTGCGGGAGACAAACTCCTCCACCTCTTCGGGGTGGGTGTAGCTCTCCTTGCCGGCTTCCACGGAGACCTCGTCCTCAACGCCGGCCAGGGTGCCCAGCTCAGCCTCGACCACGACGCCGTGGTCATGGGCGTACTCGACGACCTGACGGGTCAGGGCGATATTCTCCTCAAAGGGCTTGGAGGAGGCATCGATCATGACGGAGGTGAAGCCGCCGTCGATGCAGGACTTGCACAGCTCAAAGCTGTCGCCATGGTCCAGGTGCAGGGCGATGGGAATCTGAGGATTCTCGATCACGGCAGCCTCCACCAGCTTGACCAGATAGGTGTGGTTTGCATAGGCACGGGCGCCCTTGGAGACCTGCAGGATAACAGGGCTGTTCAGCTCGCCCGCGGCTTCCGTGATGCCCTGAACGATTTCCATGTTGTTGACATTGAAGGCGCCGATTGCGTAGCCGCCATCATAAGCCTTCTTGAACATTTCGGTTGTAGTAACCAGAGGCATAAGAAATCAACTCCTTATAAAATTTACATAATTATTTTAGCAGGAACGATTGAAAAATGCAAGAGGTTGTGCTATGATTTACGTGAAAATTCGAGGGAGATACGGTGCCCTGCACGTTTACTCATGATAAAATGAATGAAAAACGGCGTAACACCGGGCAGGGCAACGATATGGACCTCAAATTTACTTAGGAGGAATTTTCAATGAACGAATTAAAAGGCGCAATGATCGTTGGTCAATCCGGCGGCCCATCTTCTGTCATCAACGCATCCTGCTACGGTGCGATCAAGGCCGGCTTGGACAGCGACTGCATTACCAAGGTGTATGGCGCGGCCAACGGCATCGTCGGTGTCCTGACGGACAAGCTGTATATCATGGATGAGGAGGACCCGGAGGAGCTGGCCCTGATGCGCTATACTCCCTCTTCCGCCCTGGGCTCCTGCCGCTACAAGATCGCCGACCCCGATGTGGACGACACGGATTACAAGAAAATTCTGGAAATCTTCAAGAAGTATGACGTCCGTTACTTCTTCTACAACGGCGGCAACGACTCCATGGACACCTGCAACAAAATCTCCAAGTATATGAAGCGGGTGGGCTATGACTGCCGCGTCATGGGCATCCCCAAGACCATCGACAACGACCTGTTCGGCACTGACCACTGCCCCGGCTACGCCTCTGCCGCCAAGTATATCGCCACCTCTCTGGTGGAGGTCTATCAGGACGCCCACGTCTATGACAAGGGCCAGGTCACCATTGTGGAGATTATGGGCCGTCACGCCGGGTGGCTGGCCGGCGCCGCCTCCCTGGCTAACATCACCGGCTATGGCCCCGACCTGATCTATCTGCCCGAAGTGGACTTCAAGATGGACGAGTTCCTGGAGGACGTCAAGCGCATTTGGGACGAGAACAAGAACGTCCTGGTGGCCGTCTCCGAGGGCATCCACTATGCCGATGGTTCCTTCGTCTCCGAGGCCAAGACATCTGCCACCGACGGCTTCGGCCATGCCCAGCTGGGCGGCCTGGCCGCGCTGCTGGCCAACGTGGTGAAGGAGCAGATTCCCGGCGTCAAGGTGCGCCCCATCGAGCTGTCCCTCCTCCAGCGCTGCGGCGAGCATGTCGCCTCCCAGACCGACAATGACGAGTCCTTCATGGCCGGTCAGACCGCTGTGAAGGAGGCCATTGCCGGCACCACCGACAAGATGGTGGGCTTCCAGTGCACCCGGGACGAGAACGGCTACAGCTGCCAGCCCGTCCTGCTGGACCTGTCCTCCGTGGCCAACTACGAGAAGAAGGTTCCCGTGGAGTGGATCAATGAGCGCGGCAACAACGTCACCGATGAGTATATCAAGTACGCCCTGCCCCTGATTCAGGGCGAGATTCAGATGAAGAAGGAGCACAGCCTCCCTCGCTTCGTCCACCTGAAAAAGGTCGTGGCCTCTGAGCAGTAATCCCCGCAAAATAGCATAGCGCAGCAAAACCGGTTCTGTTTTCGGACAGAACCGGTTTTTGATGATTTGCGCATGCAGTCAGCCGCTCGTTTTCAATAGATGAGCCTGGAGACATATGCCATCACCGTCTCCAGGCTCTCAGGAGGAAACACCCTGGGGCGTCCCCTCCCCCTTTGGGAAGCGGCAGGGGGAAGGACCGCGCCGGGTATTGTAAGTGTGGGGCCTCTTGGGAAGCGTGGCCCCGATGGCGGGAAGCTCAGTCAGAAGTTATGTCGCGTTACTTGACGGCCTTGCGCTTCTTGAAGTACCGAATCAGGACGATGCCTTCCGCAGCCAGCAGCACCACGGCGATCCCGATGTCGATGCCGAGGAACATGGTGGTCATGTTATCCAGACCGGAGGTTTCCTCCGCAATGGTGTAGTTGCCGCTGTTCACCACAGTGTAGCAGATGTTCTTGCACGCCTGCCGCATGGCCGTGACCAGAGTGGCGGAGGTGTTGGTGATCTGGTTGGACTCATAGGAGAAGAAGCCCAGCATGGCGTCGTTGCCGTTGCGGACGGCGTCATCCGTGTTCTGGTAGCCGTAGGAGCCGTTCCAGTCCGTCAGCACCATGCCCCGGAAGCCCCACTCGTCCCGGAGGACGTTGTTCAGCAGGTTGCTGTTGGCGCCGCACCACTTGTAGCCGATGAAGTTGAAGGAGGACATGACGGCATAGGTGCCGGTCTCGCAGTTCTTCACGCAGATTTCAAAGGGCTTCAGGTAGATTTCCCGGATGGCCTGCTCGTCGGAGTAGGTCAGCAGCATGGAGCAGCGGTTGGTCTCCTGGTCGTTCATGACGAAGTGCTTGATGTAGGCGTACACGCCCTGGGTGGCAAGGCCGTTCACCGTGTTGGCGGCCATGTAACCGGCCAGGGTGCCGTCCTCGGAGTAATACTCAAAGTTCCGGCCGCAGAAGGCGGAGCGGTGGGTGTTCATGGCGGGGGAATAGGTGCCGTATACGCCGCAGTCGGCATACTCTGCGCCCTCGGCTACGCCGATGCGGTAGGCCAGGTCCTTGTTCCAGGTCTGAGCAATCAGCAGCTCGGTGGAGTAGGCGGTGCCGTACACGCCGATGTACCAGTCGTTCAGGCCGGAGGTGCCGTCAGAATCCAGGGTGCCCACCTTGCCGATGGAGTCCACCGCCACGGTCTGGAAGCCGCCCAGGTTCACCATGTTGATCATGTCGTCCACGGTGAGCTGGTCCAGCAGGTCGTCCCACAGGGGGTCGTCATAGTCCGCACCCACCAGGTCCGCCAGGGTCAGGCCGTTGTCCGCCCCGGTGGTGGGCATTTCGTCGCTGTCGTCGTCGTAGAGGGTGGAGTCGTAGTAGGCCACAGAGTGGGCGGTGATTTCTGCGCGGGTCTCGTCGTCCATCTGGTACTCCGACTCATCGGGGGCTGCGGTGGCCTCGTCATAGTTGGCAAAGCCGTTTTCACGGGAGAGGTAGGTCACGTTGCCGGTGGAGTAGTCCTGGAACTGGTTGACAGCGGCGGTGTCGTCAGAGGAGCGGCCGGTGACGCTGTAGTCGATGTCGGAGGCCACGTTGAAGGTCTCCTCGTCCAGAACGGTGTGGGAGTCGGAGCGGATGGAGACAGTGTAGTCCCCGGCCTCCAGCACATAGCCGCCGTTCTCGGTTTTCAGGCAGTTGGAGTCATAGGAAGCCATGTCCTCCTTGGCAATCTCAAAGGAGATGGTCTGGGAAGTCCCCGGCTCCAGGGTTTCCGTCTTTTCAAAGTCGATGAGGTTGACAGAGGCCTTCTCAATGCCGCCGTTGGTGTAGGGCGGGGTGTAGTAGACCTCTACCACGTCCTTGCCGGCCACGGTGCCGGTGTTGGTCACGGTGACATCAAAGGAAATCGTATCGCCGTTGTCGGTGAAGTTCTCCATGGTCTGTTCAAAGGTGGTGTAGCTCAGGCCGTAGCCGAAGGAGTACTGCACCTTCTCGTCATAGTCGATGAGTCCTTCCTCTGCGGCGGTCTCATAGAACTTGTAGCCCACATAGATGCTCTCCACATAGTCCACGAAGGCGATGACGCCCTGATAGGCCGAGTCCGCCTCGGTGAAGGCCGCCTGGAGGTCCTCCACGTTGGAGTAGGTGAAGCTGCCAGAGTTGTTGTAGGTGGGGGTGTCGGTCAGGTCATAGACGTAGGTATCGGCGGTTTTGCCGGAGGGGTTCACGGTGCCGCTGAGGATCTCGCCCAGGGCCTCCATGCCGGTGGCGCCGGTACCGGGGGCCAGGATGACTGCGCCGATGGAGTCATACTCGTCCACCCAGCCCAGCTCCATGGTGTTGTTGGCGTTGATGACCACGATGACGTTGTCAAACTCGGAGCAGACCAGATCGATCATGGCCTCCTCGGTGTTGGACAGCTCCAGATAGTGCTCACCCTCGTCGAAGTCGTCATAGTCGCCGTTGTTGGCGTAGCTGCTGGCAAAATAGTTATAGTTGCTGTTGCCGTTGGCCACCTCGTCCCGGGTGTCATAGGTGCCGTTGATGACGGCGTTCATGTCACGGGGCACGTCCTGTCCCTCGCCTCCGGAGCGGGAGATGACGATCAGTGCGGTGTCAGAGAATTCCTTGGCCTCCTCCATCAGCTCGTCGGTGTAGTAGTCAATGGTGGGCTCGGGCAGAGACCAGTTCGTGTAGGACACGCTGACCACGTTGCCGCCCAGGTCCCGGGTGTCGCTATAGGAGACGTACATATCCACCAGGCTCTGGTTCACCGTAAACCCGGCGTCCGCCAGAGAGGTCAGGATGTCGATGGCGTCAGAGCTGTCGGAGGAGCCGGAGCCGGTGCCGCCGTAGATGGGGTTGGTGGAGGCCCAGCCGAACACGTTCAGATTGGTGGTGTCGGTCAGGGGCAGGACGCCGTTATTCTTGACCAGCACCATGCCCTCCTCGCCGGTCTCCTGGATGATCTCCTTGGATGCGGCTACCGATTCTTCGGATACGGACGCCGAACTGTTCAGGAGCAGGGAGAGGTTGTTGTACATGGGGCCGAAGCAAATCACGTTGGCGATGATGATCACGCAGAGGACCCAGGCCACGCCAGCAGACCAGCGCACCACATGGCGGGTGCCCTTTTTGACCAGCCAGTGGGCTGCCACCATCACAACGATAGCTACTACGAGCAGAATCACGATTGCATAGACGTAGCCACTCAGAGAGTTGGCGTAGTAGGCCACGTCGCTTTCACTGACGCCCATGCTGGTGAAGATGGGGGTCAACAGGTTGACGAGCAGTTGTATCATAGTTTAAATGCCTCCCAGTTTTGTTTTTTTCGTGAATCATGCGCATCAATTCAACTGAGATGATTGTACAGCATCAAATAGTAAACATCAAATACTTTGATTGAATGCGCTTCCATGCTTTACAGGCATGGCAAAATTTGCTATAATAGACGCAAACTTGGAGGGGAGGCATCCAACATGGAACTTCGTGTGTTACATTATTTTCTGGCGGTGACCAGGGAAAAGAGCATCTCCGGCGCGGCAGGGGCGCTGCATCTGTCGCAGCCCACCCTGTCCCGGCAGCTCCGGGAGATGGAAACGGAGCTGGGGAAGCAGCTCTTTGTCCGCAGCAACCGTACCATCACCCTGACCGAGGAGGGGATGCTGCTCCGGAAACGGGCGGAGGAGATCCTCTCCCTGGTGAGCCGGACGAAGGACGAAATTTCCCTCTCGGACGAGGTGGTCGCCGGGGACATCCACATCGGGGCCGGGGAGTCCGAGGGTATCCGATTTCTCGCAAAGGCAGCGAAGGCGCTGCAGGAAGAGTATCCTCTGGTGCATTTTCACAACGTCAGCGCCGACCGGGTCACTGTGACAGAGGATTTGGACAAGGGGCTGCTGGACTTCGGCATTCTGTTTGGAGACATCGACACCTCCAAGTACGAGTGTCTGAAGGTACCGCATACGGAGCGCTTCGGCGTTCTGATGCGCCGGGACGACCCTCTGGCCCGGAAGGAGAGCATCACCCCGGAGGACCTGCGGGGAAAGCCCCTGATCGTCTCCCGCCAGCCCCGGGGGGATAACTCCATGCTCCGCAATCTGGAAGGGCAGCAGGTCGTCGCCACCTACAACCTGCTGTTCAACGGCTCCATCATGGTGGAGGAGGGGATGGGCTACGCCATTTGTTTTGACCATATCATCAACGTCTCCGGGGACAGCCCCCTCTGCTTCCGCCCCCTGGAGGGACAGCCGGAGATCGAGATGCACGTTGTTTGGAAGAAATATCAGGTCTTTACCAAAGCAGGGCAGAAGTTTCTGGAGAAGCTGCGGGAGATGGCAGACGATTGAGTTTTTGCCGGTTCGATGGTTCGTCATCATGCAAAACAATGCCTCCGACTGGCTCGGAGGCATTGCTGTTTCTGTGGATTCTGTTTTCGCGGGGCGTCTTAATCCGCGCCCTGGTTTGGCGTTTGACGGTCTTCTTCCAGCTTTCTGATTTCTTCCACCATCACCTCCGCGCACCGCCTTGCGCTGGCGTAATTGAGGTGGATGTAAGGCACGCCGCAGTTTTTACAGGCGTCCCGCACCGCCCAGTAGTTGCTGTGATTGGTCTTGTTGGTCTGGAGGAACACAATGTCCGCGTTGCGCACCGGCGCCGCATCAATGTGGGCGGCGGACGCAACGATTCGGATGTCCGGCAGCAGCTTCAGCAGCTCTTTGTGAAACACCTCAAAGCCGCCATAGACCACCACCCGCAGGCTCGTCCGATAAGGGTATGTGATGGGTTCCACCGGCGGCGCCCCTTGGATTTCCGCCTCTGTGTCCTCCCCCTTCCCCTTTGGGTTGGCCGTCTGCCGTTTCAGCCGTTCGATCTCCTTTTGGAGGGTGTGTATCTCATGCCTGGCCGCCTGGTTCTCCTTCTGGGCCTGCTTGAGCCTGCGTTCGGCGTCCTCCCGCGCGCTCCGCTCCGCTTCTACGCTGTCGGCACCCTCTGAGGGGGTGTCTCCTGCCCGCAAGCCATACATTTCATCATAATCATAGTCGTAGCCGCCGGTTTCCAGCACGTTCACGCTGGAAAGGGTGGCAAGGATAATGGCAAAATCCCTGGCCTTGCGGTCGGAGTACCCGGCCTCCTTGAACAGCTTCACATAGCTCTTTCTGATATACAGCGCCGGCTCAGTTGGCCGATCGGAGAGCTTTGCCAGGGCGGAGCCAAGGGGCAGGGTGATACTTTCCGCCCCACGCCCGCTGTCCGTCTGCAAGGTGACGATGTCATCTTCATCAAAAATGCGCAGGGCCAGCTTGCCGTTTATATCCGTGCAAACGTTGTCCCACTCGTCGTCATCCTCCATGGGCGCAAAGGGCACGTTCTGAATCGGAATGTTGGACTCAGCCATGAAATCCTGCCAGATATAGCGGCCGACCTTCAGCTTGTAGGTCTCGTCCCTCCCGGCCAGAATCGCCTGGAAGAAGCCCTCCGCAACCGCCGGGATATACTCATCCCGCATCTCCGCCTTCCGATCGCGTTTGAACTCCTTCCGCAATTCGTCCGCCTGGTCCATTACTTTGTAGAAAAGGGCTGTCAGTGCGTCGATCTCCTGATTCAGCTTGCCGACGCGCTCCTGCACGTCCGGCGGCATGGATTTCCTGTAGCGTTCCATCAGGCGGGTCATTTCCTCAGGTGGCATGGCGTCCGGGCCCTTCAGCTCACCCCGGATGGTTTGCAGGGCCCTTGTTGCCTCATCTGCGTACTTGCTCTGCAGCTCATCCTGCAGCGTTTCGGAGATGACGTCCGGGGGGCGGAGGTCGGGCAGCGGCGGAACGGGGGCGGCTGGCGCGGCCAGCGGGGCAACGCTCTTTGCGCCGTTCCGCCTGCGTTTTTGGGCCTCCCCGCGGTCATACTCTTTGTCTCTCTCGTCCTTAATCTGCTTTGTCTTTCGTTTCAGCTGTTCAAACGCATCGTCCAGCTCGGATGTAATGGTTTCATGCTTCACAGCATCCTCTGCGTGAAGGAGCACAAACCGCTCATACGAAGCGGCATCCCTGCTGCCCCCCTCCTTCCCGGAACCGTCATAATTCGGCCGTTCAAAGAAGTAGAGCAGCCCGGTTTCCGTCATATAGGCCACCAGCGCTTTCAGCCGTTCGAGGGATGGGTTCGGCACCGTCCGTTTTCTCCTGCGCCACTCGGTGGGGTCGGACAGTGCATCGAACAGGACACGGGACAGCAGGAACACCGTCGGGGCCAGCCGTCTGGACGGTACGGCCTCTGGCTCCAGTCCGACTTCGTGCTGCACATACTCCTCCATTTGTGCAGCCGTATATCCGGACAGCTCCAGCATCCGACCCATCTGCTGTCCGTTTGGGACGCTCAGGTTGTGGAACGCCAGATTCGCCGCAACTGTGAAGGCCATATAACTCAGAAAATAAGTGAATCCCTTATCCGTCGGCGTAGAGTAGGCCAGCAGCGCACTGAACCGCGGGTCCGTCCCGGCGCTGTAACGCTGACCCGGTTTCCGGTTCTTTGGACGTTTGCTGTTCTTCTCGGCGCCTCCAAGCGACACCCGCTCGTAATACTCCTCCGGAACAACGGAGAAGTCCTGCATCTCCGCAAGACTGTTGATCAGACTTTCCCGATTCATTGCGGCAGCCTCCCTTCCAATTTTGTCTGTTTCTATAATACCGCTTTTTTGCCGCTTTGTCTATAGAGTTTTTTCTTTCACGGTTCAGCGCACTGACATTTTGCTCAGCTGCATAACTGTAAAGCCTCTCCCGCTTACACTGAAAGTTTGGAAGTAGGAGAGGCTTTTTTGTCAGGAATCCGCCGCAGGACAGCGGACGCTTTTCAGGTGTTACCCCTTATAACCGAAGTCGGGGGATGCTCGTCCAGCGATGCCGGAAGTAATGGGCGGCCAGCTTGGGGCGGCGGTCCCGGGTCAGCAGGCCCTTTTTGTTGCCGTCCACCCGCATGGGGCCCTGGATGGTGGCGAAGTCCGCAAAGTTCCAGATCTGCTCCCCGATGAAGAAGGGGCGCTTGTCCAGCTCCGCGTTCAGCCGGGCGTAGTAGTCCGCCTGATACTCCTCGCTGAACATCTCGCCGTTGGTGTTGTGGATGCCGGGGTAGGTGTCCGCCCCGTACTCGGTGAACATCACCGGCTTATTCTGCTCCGCCCAGAAGTCCAACTCCGTGTTCAGGGCGTCACAGGCGGCGTCCAGGTCGCCGCTGAGATTGTACCAGCCGTAGTACCGGTTCAGGCACACCACGTCCATGGTGCGGGTGATGATGTCCCACTCGTAGTTGTTCTGGCAGCAGACCAGGGTGACGGGCCGGTTCTGGGGGTCCTGCGCATGGGCCTGCTCATAGAGGGGGTGGAAGTAGTCATAGGCGGACTGGGGGAAGTGCTCGGTGTCCGGCTCGTTGGCGATGGACCACATGACCACGGAGGGGTGGTTCTTATCCCGGTCGATCATGTCCCGGAGCACATCCCGGTGGTGCTGGTGGATGCGCATGACCTGGTAGGGGTCCTCGCCGCCGCCGGCGTTGATGCCCACGGCGGGGGTCTCGTCAATGATGACGATGCCCTCCCGGTCGCACAGGTCATACATCTCCTCAGCGTAGGGGTAGTGGCTGGTGCGGAAGGAGTTGGCCCCCAACCAGCGGATCAGGGAAACGTCCTTCACGTTCAGGCAGCTGTCCGTCCCACGGCCGTGGAAAAAGCTGTCCTCATGCTTGCCGAAGCCCTTAAAGTAGAAGGGCTTGCCATTGATGAGGAACTGCGTCCCCCGTACCTCCACGGTGCGGACGCCGAAGGTCTGCTCATACACGTCCTCCCCGAAGGTGACGCGGGCAGTGTAGAGGTATGCCTTCCCCGGCTGCCAGAGGGTGGCGCTGGGGATGCGGCACCGGCCTTCGGTCCCCTCCCCTGCTGCCACGGTGCGCCGCGCCTCGTCCAGGATAGTCACATGGACAGCGCCTTCCCCGACGGTGTCCACCCGGTAGTCCACCAGGCCGTCCCCTCCGTCGAGAGAGGGCACCAGGGTGATGTCCCGGATGTAGCTTTTCGGGGTGGTGTAGAGGTACACAGGCCGGATGATGCCGGCATAGTTGAAGAAGTCGAAGTTGGGCTTGTTGGCGGGTTTGCAGCGGGTCTTGGCCAGCTCAATGGAGGGCACCCCCGGATTATCGGAGCCGAAGAAGGCCACGGTGCTCTCGTTGCCCACAGGCAGGGTGCCGTAATTGACCCGGTTGTCCACCGCCACGGCCAGCAGGTTGAGGCCGGGCACCAGGGCATCGTTCACTTCGAACTCAAAGGGCAGGAAGCCGCCCTTGTGGCTCCCAAGCTTATGACCGTTCAGATAGACCTCTGCAGTATGGGTCACAGCGCCGAAGCGGAGGACGACCCGCTCCCCCAGAATACTTCTGGGGACAGTGAAGGTGCGCTGGTACACCGCCCAGCCGTAGTGGGCGCGGAGGTTCACGTCATCCTTCTGGTCATTGTAGGAGGCAGGCACCGCCATGGTCAGGGCGTCCTTCATGGGGGTCTCCATCCACGCGCGGGGGTAGTCCTCCGCCCCCGCCGTCCGGAAGGCCCAGATGTCGTTCAGGGCCAGCAGGGTGCGGGCTTCGTTCAGTTTTGGGTAAAGCATTCCAGTTCCATCCTTTCCAATGTGGGCGGGCAGCCCCGCGCTTTTGTCACCGTCAGCAGCCTTCCCCGGAAGGGGACCTGAAGGGCGAATCCGTCCAGCGCCTCCGGCAGATGGGGGTCAAACCGCAGCCCCCACCGGCTGTCCGGGTCGGGCCGCAGCCCCGCCAGCTCCTCGATGAGCAGGGGGATGGCCCCGCTGAACCAGGCGTGGCACAGGCTGGTGTTCCACTTCTGCTCTTTGCCCCAGGCTTCGAAGCAGGCGGTGGCCCCTTCCCGGAGCATATTCCGCCAGCCGTATTCGTCCGTCCGGGTCAGCAGCCGGTAAAGGGTATCGTATTTCCCCATGCGCCCCAGCCCCCGGAGGGCAAAGTACACGGGCATGGCCCCGCAGACCCGCCCGGGGTGCAGAGCAGTTTTTCATAGGCGTCCCACCCCTCCTCCGGCAGCAGGCCGAAGAAAGCGGCGTAGAGGTTTGCGTGGAGGGAACAGTGGCCGCTGACTTCGCTGTCAGCGAACAGCCGCTTCTCCGGGCGGTAGAAGGTGCGCAGAAACGCCTCTTTCACCCGCGCTGAGCGGTTTTCTCCCGGCAGGCCCAGCAGACTGCGCATCCGCTCCTCTGCCGCCAGCGCCCCATACCACAGGGCGTTGATGGCGTTGTGAACCCCCGTCCCAACGATGGGCCGGGTCAGGGAGAAGTCATAGCCGTCCCGAAGGTTTTCCGGCCAGTCCACCAGGTTCCACAGCTCATCCACCGTGTCCAGCAGGCCGTCGGCCCGCTGCCATTTAGCGGCGAAGGTGTCCAGCATGGCCGAAATGGTGGGGAGACATTCCCCCAAAAACGCCCTGTCCCGGTGAACAGCCAATCCGTCCACACCAGCTGGGGAAACAGCAGGGAGAAGTCCCCGATCTCCTGCATCAGCGCCCCGGGGGCCACCCCCATCAGGGTGGGGGACACTTTGGCCGAGGCCAGAAAGTCCCGGATGCACTTGCGGAGCGTGGACGGGTCGCCGGTGAGCCACAGGTGGGAGCGGGCGGTGATGACGGCGTCCCCCAGGTACTGTCCCTTTTCACGGGTGCAGCAGTCCAGGAAACTGTCCTGGGTGCAGCAGCGGACGGCGTTCTTGCAGATGGCGAAGATGTCCTCCAACTCGTCCGCAGGGCAGCGGAGGATGCACAGTCCCTCGTCCATGGGGTGATGCCGCTCCCTGGCCCGGAGATTCCACACCTCCACCCCCGGCGGATACAACACCTCCGCATAGCGGAACGCCTTGTAGTCGTAGGGGTGTAAAGCGTTTTCGCCTTCGACCAGCGTCCAGCGCTCCCGATAGCGGCAGTTGCACCGCAGCTCGTACCGCACACGGCCTGTTCTGTTCAGTTCCTCCCCGAAGCGGAGGAGCACAGACTGGCCGGCGTGTCCCCTGGCGCTCAATTGGAGGGTTCCCGCCAGCTCCCGGCCAAAGTCCAGCAGCAGCCCGCCGGGGATGGGGCGTATCTCTGCCGGTTCCGCCTCCCCCTCTCAGAGGGGGGCGGTTTCCTGGGGCATCAGGCGGTAATCCGCCCAGAGCGCGGGGACGAGGCGGCCCCAGGCCCCATCGTCGAAGCCAGGCCGCTCCCACCCCTCAGGGTACTGTCTGGAATCGAAATCCTCCAGAAACTGGGTGTCATAGCCCACCGGCGTACCGGAGTAGGCGGTACAGATCTGGTACTTCCAGTCGATGGGGCAGACCGCGCCCTCCGGGCCGATCAGCTCCGCCCACAGGCCGAAGCGCCCGTCTCCGCTGTTCCAAACCCGGTTGATCAGCCCCTGATAGTACAGGTGAAGGGCGAGGGTGACGGTCTGCCCCCCGGTCAGGGGATAGGTCAGGTAGGGATACCGCTCCGGGTAGGCGGGGGCGGGGCCCTGGCCCGTGTACACGCCGTTTCGCCAGAGCTGATAATGGTCGTCTGCGGTGAGGTTGAGCCGGTACTCCCCCGGCTCCAGGGTCAGAGTGCCCTGCACCAACACATGGAAGTTGGCGGGGCGCCGGTGGGGGGTAAGGGGGAGGTGTCCTGTTCCCGGCGGAACACATCGATTTGTCGGACGTTTGCCCATTCCGGAACGGTCAGCCACCCGGTTTGTTGGGTCATGGGTATTGTACTCCTTTGCTTACGGCTGCTTTCCAATGTAGGCCAGAATCCCGCCGTCCACATACAGAATCTGGCCGTTGACAAAGTTGGAGGCGTCAGAGGCCAGGAACACCGCCGGGCCGGTCAGGTCGTCCACCGTCCCCCAGCGCTCCGCCGGGGTCTTGGCGCAGATGAACTGGTCAAAGGGGTGGCGGCTGCCGTCGGGCTGGAGCTCCCGCAAAGGGGCGGTCTGAGGGGTGGCAATGTACCCGGGGCCAATGCCGTTGCACTGGATGTTCTGCCCGCCGAACTCGGAGCAGATGTTTTTGGTGAGCATTTTCAGCCCGCCCTTGGCGGCGGCATAGGCGGAGACGGTCTCCCGGCCCAGTTTGCTCATCATGGAGCAGATGTTGATGATTTTGCCGTGGCCCTTGTCGATCATCCCCGGCAGCACCGCCTTGGAGACGATGAAGGGGGCGTTCAGGTCCAGATCCACCACCTGGCGGAACTCGGCAGCGGACATCTCACACATGGGGATGCGCTTGATCATCCCGGCGTTGTTCACCAGAATGTCGATAACCCCCACTTCCTGGCGGATTTGGGCCACCATGGCCTGCACCTGCGCCTCGTCCGTCACATCGCAGAGGTAGCCTTTGGCGTCCACACCGGCCTCCCGGTAGCGCTCCTCGGCGCTCTTCAAACGCTCCGCATTGTGGCCGTTAAAGACCACTTTGGCCCCCGCCTCGCCGAAGGCTTTGGCGATGGCGAAGCCGATGCCGTAGGTGCCGCCGGTAACCAGGGCCACCTTCCCCTCCAGAGAGAAGGTATTCAAGACATTGCTCATGCCGCTCACCTCAGGTCGGGGATGTCGATGTTGTCCATATCGTCAAAGGCCTGGTTCTCGCCGCCCATGACCCAGATGAAGGTGTAGTTGCTGGTGCCGGCGCCTGCGTGGATGGACCAGGAGGGCGAAATCACCGCCTCCTCGTTGTGCATGACGATGTGGCGGGTCTCCTGCCCCTCCCCCATCATGTGGAATACCGCATTGCCTTCGGGAATGTCGAAATAGGTGTAAATCTCCATCCGCCGCTCGTGGGTGTGGGCGGGCATGGTGTTCCACACGCTGCCCGGCTCCAGCACCGTCATGCCCATGGAGAGCTGACAGGTGGGCAGCACGTCCGGGTGGATGAACTGGTTGATGACCCGTTTGTTGGAGGTCTCCATGTTGCCCAGGGGCCGCTTGGCGGCGTCGGCCAGCTTGATGAGCCTCGTCTCATAGGAGCAGTGGGCCGGGGCAGACACCATGTAGAACCTGGCCGGGGCCTCAGGGCTGTCGCTGGAAAACAGCACTTCTTTCGCCCCACGGGTGATGTACAGGCAGTCCTTGTTCCCCATGGGGTAAACCGTGCCGTCCACCTGAATCTTGCCCGGTGCGCCGATGTTGAAGATGCCGATCTCCCGGCGCTCCAGAAAGTAGCCGGTGCCAAAGCTGGCCCACACGTCGATGCCCTTGTCGATGGGGACGACTTCATTCACCGGCATGCAGCCCACCGTCACCATGCGGTCCACATGGCTGTAGACGGCCACAATCTGGTCGGGCTGGTACAGGTTTTGAATCAGGAACTCGTCCCGCAGCTCCTGAGTGGTGTAGCGCTTTACATCGCGCTGGTTGGCAGAATAACGAATGTCCATAAAGCAGTTCTCCTTTACATCATTGTTCAAAGATAGTCCACCTGGGTTTGAATGGTCTGAATCCCCTTGCGGATGGCATACACCGCCATGGGGATGGAGGTTTTGGTGGCGATCAGGTTGGTGTTGGGGTCGGGGACCAGCACCTCTCCCCTGCCGCCCCCCGCCAGGGAGGTGACGGCACAGCGGTCGCTCTCGCTGACCACCTCCGCCGTGGGGCCTTCCGATCTTCTGCAGAAGGAAATGCGGTCGTCGGTGGAGAGGGCGAAACCGCAGTCGTAAGCGGTGCAGTCGTACTCGCTCTCGATGGTGTGAACCCGGAGGCGTCCCCCTTTGTTGGGCACAAGCCGGGTGCGGACCCGGATGCCCTCCAGAGGCGACCAGCGGAAGTCCAGCCCGTCCGGGCCGATGTGATACCCCGGCTCCGCCAGGTCCTTCACATAGAAGTAGCCCCCCACCTGAAAGCAGAGCATACTGTCCGGGGCCATCTCCCCCAAGGTCACCGGCGTCCGGGAGATGCTGAACCCGAACCGGCTGGAGTAGGCAAATTTGCTGTACTTCTCCACCGTATGGCTGTGGCCGTCGGCCTGGAGCCGCCCCGGCACCAGGGCCACCACGTTGTCCCTGCCCCGCTGGAGGAACATCCCGGCGTGAGGCAGATAGTGCTGTTTTTCGAGCGGTGGCATGGGGGCGGCCTCCGCGCTCCAGAAGGGGTGGTCATCGGGCAGGGCCAGGAAGGCGAAGGCTTTCAGCGCCCAGTAGGGGGAGCCAGGGGCATTGTAGCTCTCCGACATCTGGAGGTTGGGGTAGGCGTAGCCGATGGTCAGCACCCCCGCATTGTCGTAGATGGGCTGATTCAGCCACCAGGCCAGGTGCCGGGCGAGGATGCCCTTCACCACCGGCAGGGGCAGTACCTCCTCCCCCGCCAGCAGGGTGATGGCGAAGAAGGCCCCCTGGGCGAACCGGTAGGTCATGGAGCAGCCATAGGCGATGGCAGCCCCGTCGTCCGCGAACCAGTAGATATAATCCCTGGCAAAGTCTCTGGCCCGCTGGCGGAAGGTCCGGCAGCGCTCCGGCTCCTCGTCCTCCATAAACATGGCGTAGAGCAGGCCGTAGGACACCATGACGAAGGGGTTGTAATAGTCCTTGTCGCCGCCGTTGCCGTCCCGGTACCAGCCGCCGGCGTCATAGTAGTCCTCCAGCATGGCAAGGCCCGCATCGATTTTTTCCCGGCTGTAAGGCCTGCCCCGAACCTTCAGGGCCAGATTGGTCAGGATGGCGAACCACTGCCAGTTGCAGGCGCAGCACTCGTGGCGGTTGATCTCCCACAGCCAGTCCGTCAGGTTCGCCTTGGCCTCCTCGGAGAGGGGGTCCCACACCCGCTCCGGGGTCAGCAGCATCCCGTAGGCGAGGACCGCCATCTCGCAGAACTTCTGGTAAAAGTCCCGGCAGGTGTGCCAGTACTCCGGGTCTGCCGGGTCTGTCCCGGCGGTGATACCACGGGGGTACAGCTCCTCAAAAAACGGCTCCCGGACCCCCCGGCCCAGAAGGGAATCAGCCCCCACAGGGGCCGGGCGAAGGACTCCATGGGGATGGAGTCGTTTTCATAGTGGGTGCTGGTGACCCCCAGCTCCAGCCGCGCCCCGCCCTCGCTGTAGAAGGGTTTCAGGGGCCGGAGCAGTCTCATCAGCGCGGCCTGGGCCGCCTGTTTGGTGGAGAAGTCCTCCACCGTGTAGTGATAGCGTTTCATACCTGTCCTCCTGTCACCAGTAAGGATACCAGTCCCTGGTCAGCCGTGTCAATGCCTCCAGGTAAAAATAATCCCCCCAGCCGGTACATTCGTCCACACCCTCCGGGGTGCAGGTGTTGTAGGGGCTCTTTTTGCTGTAGGTGCCGTGGAGCAGCAGGCCGGCGCCGGGCACAATCTCCGGCGCGGCGTAGTTTCTGGCCAGGCTGCCCAGCATCTGCCGGGCCAGGGCTTCGTACTGCGCCCCTTCCCCTTCCGGGAGCCATTGAACGGCCTCCAGCAGACCGCAGGCCACAATGGCCGCCGCAGAGAAGTCCCGGGGCTCATCGCTGCCGTCGGTGAAAATCATGTCCCAGTAGGGCACCAGATCCTCCGGCAGGCGGGTCAGGTAGAAGGCCAGCGCCCGGCGGAAGGTGTCCAGGTAAGCGGGGTCCTTTGTGTAGCGGTAGCTGAGCATACTGCCGTAGACCCCCCAGGCCTGACCCCTGGCCCAGAAGCTGTCATTCCGATAGCCCTGGCAGGTCTCCCCGTGGGAGGGGGTGCCGTCCGGGTGCATGAAGAAGGTGTGGTAGGTGGAGCCGTCGGGCCGGAAGGAGTTGGCAAGGCAGGCTTTGGCGTGCCGCCCGGCAATGTCGGCGTATTTGGGGTCGCCTGTCTCCCGGCCCGCCCAGTAGAGCAGGGGGATGTTCAGCAGGCAGTCGACGATGAACCGATTGTTCTCCGGCGCACCCATAGGCCCCCAAGCCTGGAGGAACTCCCCCTTTGGCTGGAAACGGGTCAGGAGTTGGTCGGCTGCCAGCAGCGCGGCCTCTCTCGCCTTTTCGCTGCCGGTGAGACGCCAGGCTGCCACGCAGGAGGGGCTGTAGAGGAAGCCCATATCGTGATGGTCCACCTCGATTTTTCGGGTGATGCGGTCATGGAAGCTGTCCACCAGGGTCAGCCCCGCCGCCCGGAAACAGTCCTCCCCGGTGCGCTCATAGGCCAGCCAGACCTTTCCCGGCCAGAAGCCGCAGGCCCACTGGACGTTGTCGCAGGGGGGATAGATGCCGTTCACGCTGGTGTGGTTCTGACAGCGGCGGGTGTAAAGGGCAGGTTTTCCCGCACCTGGCGGACACAGCTGTCCAGGGCGGTTACGGCGTCTCTGTCCGTCAGGGGGATGATCGTGTCGTGGATGGAATTCTCCTCAAAAACCGGCAGGGGCCAGGGCGAAGCCCCCGCCCCTGCCGGAGTGTGATGATGTGTTTGATATGAACTTTTCAGGCATCAGCCCTTCAGGCCGGTGGAGGCCACGCCCTGGACAAAGTGCTTTTGCAGCGCCAGGAAAATCACCAGCACCGGAATCAGCGCAATCACCGACGCCGCCATAATCAGGCCGTACTCGGCGGAGTACTGGCTGATGAACATCCGCAGGCCGATCTGGATGGTCTTCAGCTCGGTCTTGGTCAGATAGATCAGGGGGCCGAGGAAGTCGTTCCAGGTGTTGACGAAGGTGATGATGGTCAGGGTGGACAGGACCGGTTTGGACAGGGGCAGCATGATTCTCGCCCAAATGCCGTACTCCGACAGGCCGTCGATTCTGGCCGCCTCGCACAGCTCGGAGGGGACGCCCTCATAGAACCGTTTCATCAGGAACACGCCGAAGGCGCTGAACGCCTGGAGGCAGATGATAGCCAGATGGGTGTTGTTCAGGTTCCAGGAGCGCATCATCATGAACTGGGGCACCATGTACGCCTGCCAGGGCACGGCGATGGTGGCGATATAGCCCAGGAACAGCGCATTCTTGCCCTTGAACTCCATCTTGGCGAAGGCATAGGCCGCGAAGCTGGAGGTGAAGAGCTGGAGCAGCGTCACAATGATGGTCAGCTTGGCGCTGTTCTTGATGAAGGTCAGCAGGGGAATCTTCGTCCAGATGTCCACATAGTTCCGTCAGCGGGGATTGGAGGGAATCCACTCGATGGGGAAGGTGAACACATCCTTGTTCAGCTTCAAAGAAGCGGACAGCATCCACACAAAGGGAACCAACATCAATGCAGCAATGAGGATGAGAAGGATGTAAATCAGCACCATGGAAATGGTATGCCGGGTCTTGGCAGATTGTGTTTTGACTGCTTGGGTTGCCATATTGCCTCCTCCTTCCTCAGGTATCGTCGTTGGAGGAGCCGCGGAACTGGATAATCGTCACGATCAACACCAGTATAAACAGCACCATTGCAACGGCACTTGCGTAGCCATACTTGGGCGTGTTGACAAAGGCCACGTTGTAGATGTAGTACACCAGCGTGATGGTGGCATTGCCGGGGCCGCCCTGGGTGATCATGTACATCTGGTCATACACCTTGAAGGAGGCGATGGTCAGGGTGACAACCACCAGGAAGGTGGTGGGCCGCAGCTGGGGCAGAGTGATGTGCCAGAATACCTGCCAACGGTTGGCGCCGTCCAGCTCGGCCGCCTCCTCCAGCTCAGGGTTGGTGCCCTGGAGCCCGGCCAGATACATGACCATCCCCAGAGCGGAGAGAATCATGTTCACAGGGCCCATACTGGGGCTGAAAATCATGTTCCACACGGCGGCCACCGCCACCAGGGAGGCCACATAGGGGAAGAAGGCCACCGTCCGGAAGAAGTTCCGGCCCTTGATGGGCTGATTCAGCGAGACGGCCAGGCCCAGGGCGCAGACCAGGGTCAGCGGCACCACGGCCACGGAATAGACGATGGTGTTTTTAAAGGCCGCCAGGAAGGTTTTGTCAGTGACCAGGTCAATGAAGTTCTGGAAGCCGACAAATTCGATTGCGTTGACACCATCCCAGCTGCAAAAGGCCAGGGCAATGGCAAAGACCATGGGAACTAATGTGAAAACACAGAAACCGATGAAGTTTGGGGCGATGAAGGAATAGGCGATCAGGGTATTGCGCGTTTCCTTCTTCATCGGCTTCTTGTCAGACCCCGCAACAGCTTTGGTTGCCATCTCGTCAAATTCTCCTTTCTCATATGCAAATTGAAGGCTTGACATATCAAAATGGGGCGGGCGAACCGCCCGCCCCATTCAGTTAGACGATGTCAGGTGACGTCAGCTTGTGCAGGTTATTCATCCGCCAGGATTTCCTGAACCTGCTCGTTCATGTTGGCAATGTCCTCTTCGATGGTCTCAGCGCCGGTTATGATGGCGTCATGCTCGGTGTTCAGGATGGTCTCGATCTCAGAGGCGTAGGAGGACAGAGGCATCTCCAGATAGACAGCCACGGTGTTCAGCGCTTCCAGAGAGTTTTCATCGCTGGGGAAGCCCTCGGTGGCGGAAATGATGGAGACGGTGTCGTCGGTGGAGACGGCGGGGAAGGAGCCGGTGGAGGCCATGATGTCGGCGCCCTCAGCGCTGGCGCACCAGTTCACGAAGTCAATGGCGGCTTCCTTGTTCTCAGAGTTGGTGTTGGCGCCCAGGGAGGTCACAGTGCCCAGGGTGGTGCCGGCCTCAACGCCGTCGGGATGGGGATACTTGACGATGCCGAAGTTGACCTCGTCAACGCCGTTGGCCTCAGCCTCGGAGTTGTAGGTCTGGAGAGTGGCGATGAACCAGCTGCCCATGGGGCACATGGCGGCCTGGCCGTTCTCGAAGGCAGCGGAGTAGTGGAGGCCGGAGGTCTTCAGTTCACCGTAATCCATGCAGATGCCGTCCTCCTGCTCTGCCAGAACCAGTTCATAGTACTCGGTCAGGAAGTCGTACTCACCGTCAATGATGGTGTGCTCGCCGTCCAGGATGCCGAACAGGGTGACGTCGGAGCGCCAGGTGTGGTAATGAGTGCCGTAAATCTTCTCGGAGCCTTCACCGGTGGTGAGCTGACGGGCCAGGGCGTCATACTCCTCCATGGTCAGGTCGTTGGAGGGATATTCAATGCCCAGCTCATCAAAGATGTCCTTGTTGTAGTACAGAACCCAGAAGTCGGAGCGGAAGGGGACGGCGTAGAAGTTGCCGTTGGCGCAGACAGCGATGTGCTTGCCCTGCTGCTGGGAGAGTGAAACTGTAAAGCACTTTACCTTTTTAGAAAAAACAGTCCCCAAACCGCCCTCCGTGTCCCAGGCTGGGACGCCGGGAAGGGTGGTTTGGGGACTTTTTTCTGTTCGATGGTATGATTCAGCGGCCCATCACGCCGTACAGCATCCCGGCGTATTCCTCCGGGTGCTGCCCAAGCCAGGTCAGGTGATTGTGCCCTTCTTTGACATCAATATGTACCTCGTGAAAACAACTCTGCGCCGCTTTGCAGCATGCGTCATAGTTGGCCTCCTTGCTCCCGTACAGGAGGAAGATCGGCTGCTTCAATCCCGGTTTTGGCTGATAGTGAACCAGCTCCCCCACGATATTGTGCAGCGACCGGCTGGACACATACGAGGCGGCCTTTTGCCAGCCCATGTCCCACTTCGCCCTTGAGCCGCCCTTTTCCGGGTTCCGGCTGTTTTTGGCAAGTATTTTCCTGAATATGTTCAGGAAGAAATACGTCGTTACCTGCTCCAGCGGCTGACACTTGGAGGTATACAGGTTGACTGCGCCGTCCAACACCAGTCGGTCGATTTGTATCCCCGGCCGGGCCGTCAGCTCCAGCGCAACCACAGTGCCCAGGGACAACCCAAGGGCCAGATCGAACTGCGTTACCCCTCTCTCTGTGAGCATATGGACCAACGTTTCCACTTCGTTATCCAGTGAGGTGAATTCGCTGCCCGGATGATGCCCGTTCAGCGTCACGCAAATCATGCGGCAGTCCGGCATCTGCTGCGCCAAAGGCCCAAAGCAGCTTCCCTCCATAAAAGTTCCCGGCACACATAATATCGTTTTGCCATAATCTGGCCCATATTGTTCCAAGATCATTTTGTTTCACTCACTTTTTCTAATAGATCACCGGTGTGCTGCTTACAGCGTTCACCACAGTACATTTTATTTATAATACCATAAAATTGCTTATCCTGCAACTATTTTGTAAACGCAGAGCCCGTTTCCAAGTGACAGCAGACCGGACAACCTCACAAATACTGCTCGTTCAGCCGCCGAACCTCCGCCCGCATCCGTTCTACCACAGTCTCCGGCGCTGTGAGCTTTACCCCGCTCCCCAGGCTGATGACCCAGCCCAGGAACTGCTCGCTGACCGCCGCATCCACATAGGCGGTGAAGTGCTCCGCATCCTTCCGGATCACCGGAAAGTCCTTTCCAAAGCGATCCACCAGAACGCCGATCATTCGATTCTCGCACTCCAGGGTGACGCGGGTTTCCTCCCCTGCGTACATACCGAACAACCGCTTCGTGTAGGCCGCCGGGTCAAAGGCCGCCAGCTTTTCCGCCCCCTCCCTGGGGGCATCTGTCACGGTGATGTCCCGCATCTTGTCCACCCGGTAGTGCTTGACGGTGTCAGAGGCGGATTCGTAGGCGATCATGTAGTAGTTTTCATCGTCCCACCGCAGGTGCCACGGGCTGACGCAGTACCAGGCCCCGCCCCGGCGCAGCTCCTCCTCCTTTTCCAGGTTCCATTGGAAGTAGTGAAAGCGAATCTGACAGTTTCGGCTGATGGCCGCGTAAATGTCATCTACATTATAATAGATACTCTCGTTCATGGTCTTGACCCGGCCCGCAATCAGCACCTGGCGCTGGAGCTGCCTGGCATCGTGGGCACTGCACAGCGTTTCCAGCTTCCGAATCAGCTCCCGGGATTTCTTTTCTGTGATGAATTTGGAGGATTGGACGGCGTCCACCAGGAGTTTCAGCTCCGGCAGTTCAAACTCTCTGGAGACAAGGTGATAGGTGTGCCTTCTGCCGCTCTGCATGGCGACAATATCCAGCCCGAACTGTCGGAGGTCATCCAGGTCCTGATACAGCGTCTTCCGTTCCGCCGCCACGCCGTACTGCTGCAGTCTGGCGATCAGCTCGCTTATGGTCAGCCCGTGGGCCTCATCTGTCTCCTCACAGAAAATTTTCGTCAAATATAAGGTTTTCAGCTTTTGGTTTTGTCCCTTTGCCATTGTGAAAACACGCTCCCCTCCTGTGCTCTTATCATAACACAGGAGGGGAGAAAACGGAAGTGAAAGGTTGCGGCATAAAACAAAACGACCCCCGCCCAGCGTCTGCTGAGCGGGGGTTCATGTAGGCACCACCTATTTTTCCGGCCCGTCTCCAGGCAAGTATCGTCGGCGAAG
>JAJQBL010000103.1 GCA_021203325.1 Clostridiales bacterium
TGCATTCGCCAATCGGCAAAATAGCAAATCATCGTTTTGCACGGCCTCAGACGTATCGTTCTATGTCTGAGGCCGTTTCTATTTGGAAATCGTCGAAAACGCCAATTCGTCAATCGGGGAAAACTCCCCGAAAATGGCCCTTTAGAGAAAGCAATCAGATTTTTACCCGCAGGGCACAAGGGAGGTAGTTTATGAGCAAGCTCACGAAAATTGAGAGAGACACCGTGATTTATTACAATCAGTCCATTGTACCTATGCTGATACGCACCAACGATCCGAAGCTGATACGGAAGCTGAACGCCCTGGCTGCTGACTTCCCGGAGCTGTGCAAGCTCACCGAGGAAGATGAAATCTGCGGCTCCTATTTTGAGGTGGATAAGCATCGTGTCAGTATCCATGTGACCCGGCCTTACTCCGAGGAACGCCGGAGGCGGCAAAGCCAGTGGGCGAAGGAGCACGGATTGAAGGGAGCAAATGAATCAAGGGGGCATGAAGTGTAGATTAACTTAAGCTGTTTTTATATTCCGTTCCCCAATCTTCCATAGCCTTAATCACCGGCCGCATGGATTCACCCAATTCACTGAGGGCGTATTCTACCCGTGGCGGTACTTCCGGATAGACAGTGCGTGTAATGATCCCATCCTCCTCCATAGCGCGCAAACTGTCCGTCAACACTTTCTGGCTGATTCCTTCCAGGTCACGCCGTAGCTCATTAAACCGCCAGGGACGTACCAGCAGATTTCGTAAAATCAGGAGCTTCCACTTACTTCCGATCAGAGAAACCGTTGTCGCCACAGGGCAGGCAGGCAACTCGTCTTTTGTTTTCATAAAGGCACCTCACATTCTATTTTCTTCTAACATCAAATCCGAATGTTATACTCAAATTATAATGCAGCACTCTATCAAAATCAATAGGCAGAATAGGAAGTTTCTACAGACAACCCGTGGAAACTCCATAGGTTACCTTTTTGTGACTATGTAATAAAAAGGTGCGTACTTGTTTTCAGAATCGGCTCCGATATAATGAAAATTACAGAGAGCATGACCGCTCCTGAATATAAATACGGAGGTAATCAACAATGGCACTTTCTAATCTGTCTGGATGGAAGGACGAGACATCTGCTGCTTCCTGTGGTACAGCCTGCGGAGCATCGGGCAAGCCGGAAGAAAAGCCCACTGCCTGTGGCTCTGCTTGTGGCGCAGCCGATAAACCGGCTGAAACTCCTGCCGCTTGCGGTTCTGCCTGCGGTGCTGGTGACAAGCCAGCCGAAACACCTGCGGCTTGCGGCTCTGCTTGCGGTGCTGGTGACAAGCCTGCCGAAACACCTGCTGCTTGCGGCTCTGCCTGTGGTGCAGCTGACAAGCCTGCCGAGACCCCGGCTGCTTGCGGTTCTGCTTGTGGTGCAGGTGACAAGCCTGCTGAAACGCCTGCTGCTTGTGGTGCGGCTGACAAACCGGCTGAGGCTCCCGCTGCTTGCGGTTCTGCCTGCGGTGCGTCCGACAAGTAAGTTCAACCATCCAATCACAAACGCCTGGTGAATCGGCACCCGATCAGGCTGTCGGTTCATCAGGCACCTATGAAACAATATCCGTTCATCGGATTTTACGATAGAATCCCAAAGGAGACCATGCTTTATGAAACAGTATTTTTCTTTTCAATGGCATATTACAGACGAATGCGATCAGCGGTGCAAACACTGCTACATCTTTTCCGAAGACGTCTGTAAAAAGCTGGACGCCATGAACTGGGAGCAGATGCAGGACACGTTTTACAACTGTCTGGACTTCTGCGAGGTGTATCATCGTCTGCCGTATTTTTATATCACCGGCGGCGATCCCATCCTGCACCCGGACTTTTGGAAACTGCTGGGGCTGATGAAAGAGCATGGCATTCCCTTTACCATTCTCGGAAATCCGTTTCATCTGACGGATGAGGTGTGCCGCCGCCTGAAGGAGTATGGCTGCCAGAAGTACCAACTCTCCATTGACGGAATGCGGGAAACACACGACTGGTTCCGCAAGCCCGGCTCCTTTGACATTACGCTGGAAAAGATCGGCTGCATCAACCGGGCGGGCATCCGCAGCGTGATCATGACCACCGTTTCCGGCACAAACATTGATGAAGTACCTGACATCATTGACGCAGTTGTTGCAGCCGGGGCGAATGTGTTTGCCTTTGCCCGTTACTGCCCCACATCGGAGGAAAAGGACACCGGCATCGAACCGCTCCGCTACCGGAAGCTGCTGGCAGACTGCGACAGGAAATTCAAAGAGTATGAAGCCGCCGGGTGTCAAACTTATTTTAACAAAAAGGATCATCTCTGGACGCTCTACGAATACGAGACGGGCGCGTTCAAAATCCCCGAAACCGTGGAGGAGGGGATGATTTACGGAGGCTGCAACTGCGGCAACTGCCACCTGACCATCCTGCCCACCGGGGATGTGTACGCCTGCCGCCGGGTTCAGAACAGCAGGGTCGGCAATGTCTTTGACGACCGTTTGGCAGATGTTTGGGTCTGCGAGATGGAGCGTTATCGAGAGTATACGAAATTTGAGAAATGTTCCAAATGTAAGCTGCTGTCGTTCTGCCGGGGCTGTCCCGCTGTGGCCAGTGGGAAAGACGGGAACTTCTACGCCGCTGACCCGCAGTGTTGGGCAGATGAAACCAGCGAATTATTTTTGAGGGCTTAAAGATATGGATAAGAAAATGAAAGCTGTGGTGCTGACAGAGCCCACGGATGCAGATAAAGTAACATTGACCGAAATGGAGATTCCGGAAGCAAAACCTGGCTGGGTACTGGTGAAGGTGAAAGCCTTTGGCCTGAATCATTCCGAACAGATTTTGCGCCTGAGCGAAATCCGGGCAGATTATATTCAGAAGCCAATTATTCCCGGCATTGAGTGTGTCGGAGAAATTGTCGATCCTTCTGACAGCGGTTTTGCTGTCGGGCAAAAGGTAGCTGCCCTGATGGGCGGTATGGGGCGCAGTTTCAATGGCTCCTATGCTGAGTACGCCCTGCTTCCGGCACATCATGTATTTGAAACGGATAC
>JAJQBL010000044.1 GCA_021203325.1 Clostridiales bacterium
ACGGGGAGATTCTTAAGAGGGGGGCCACAGGTCCCCCTCTTAAGCCGCCCTCTTTTGCTGCTTTTCTCGGCGGAGCGAGAAAAGCAGGCCCCCGCTTCCCTGGCAAGGGAAGGCCGGACAAATCCTCAATAGCGAACATAATCTAAGGAGACTCCGCCGGGCGGGCAAACCGTTTTTCCTTCCACATTCCTTCCCCAAGGAGACACCCGCCCCCGCAGAAAAAGAAACGCTCCCCCTACATCGACTTCCTCCGAAACCGCACCGCCAGCCCCCCGGAGATCACGGCGGGAATCCCGCACACCGCCGCCCCCTGGGTCAGCATATAGGCCAGGGCGTAGTCCTCCCCGGCGGCCAGGGCCTCCTGCCAGTCCTGAATACAGAACCACACCCTCAACAGCAGCAGCACCGTCAAAATGCCGCACACAACGGCGAAGATGCGGGAGGCGTTGTGATACCATCGCTTTTGTTCCGGTTTCATCCGCCATGCACTCCTTTCCCGGCCGGGCCGGATATGATACCCTATTATAGCAGAGCCGCCCCGGCTTTTCCACTCCTTTTTCCCGGCGGGAGGGGGCGATTTCTCCGCTTCCTGTTGCTTTTTGCCTCCATTCGCGCTAAAATAGGAGTATCATGGGGGTATGGCCGAGCCCCGCAACCGACTTGAGCGAAAAGGAGCAGCTTATGCGTATTCTGATTGTGGAAGATGAAAAACGTCTGGCCCAGACCCTGGGGGATCTGATGGAGGCCCATCACTTCACCGCCGACCTCTGCCATAACGGGGAGGAGGGGCTGGACAACGCCCTGTCCGGCATTTACGACGCCATCATCCTGGACGTGATGCTGCCGGGGATGGACGGCTTCACCGTGGTGCGGCGGCTGCGGCAGGCGGGAAACCGCACCCCGGTGCTGATGCTCACCGCCCGGACGGAGGTCACCGACCGGGTGTCCGGCCTGGACTGCGGCGCGGACTACTACCTGACCAAGCCCTTCGACTCCGAGGAGCTGATGGCCTGCATCCGGGCCATCACCCGCCGCCAGTCCGACGGCGGCGACAGCAACGTCATCACCTACGGCGACCTGCGGCTGGAGCTCAGCTCCTGCCTGCTGGTGTGCGGGGAGCGGTCTGTGCGCCTCAGCCGGAAGGAATTTGAAATCATGGGCAAGCTGATGTCCAACGGGGACTGGGTGGTGACCAAGGAATCCCTGCTCCTGTCGGTCTGGGGCTATGAGTCCAACGCCGAGGACAACAATGTGGAGGTTTATATCTCCTTCCTCCGGAAGAAGCTGGCCCATTTGAAGAGCAATGTCTCCATCAAGACCCTGCGGATGCTGGGGTACCATCTGGAAGTGAAGTCATGAGCGTGATTGGGAAGCTGCGGTGGAAGTTCGTGCTGATCAATATGCTGATCGTCACGGCCATGCTGGCGTTTATCGGCACGTTCTTCATCGTCTCCGTCTCTGACAGCCTGCGGGAGGACAGCGTTGACCTCCTGAATCAGGTCATCATGCAGGACGGAATGCCCATGTTCAGCCTGGGCAAGGAGCAGGATCAGGAGGGCTTCGGCCGGTTTTCCGATGATGGGGGCAGCGTTTCCCTGCCCTATTTCACCGTGTCCGTCCTGGCCACGGGGCAGGCTGTGGTGGTGACCAACCAGTTTTATGACCTGGATGAGGACACCGTCGAGGCAGTGGTCAGCCTGTGCCTGGAGCAGGAGGAGACCAGCGGCGTTCTGCGGGATTACAGCCTCCGCTACCTCCGCTCCTCCACCGTCTCCGGCTGGCGGCTGGCCTTTGCCGACATCAGCCAGGAGGAGAGCACCATCCGCAGCGTGGTGCAGAACACCCTGCTCATGTCCCTGGCCGCCCTGGTCGCCTTCTTCGTCATCAGCCTCCTGCTGGCCCGTTGGGCGGTGCGTCCGGTGGAGCAGAGCTGGCAGCAGCAGCGGCAGTTTGTGGCCGACGCCAGCCATGAGCTGAAAACCCCCCTGACGGTGGTGCTGTCCAGCGCCGACATGATGGAGAAGCACAGCACCGCCATGACGGAGAAAGAGCGGCGCTGGCTAGAGAACATTCAGGCCAGCTCCCTCCAGATGAAGGAGCTGGTGGAGGAGCTGCTGGTGCTGGCCCGCAGCGACGCCAACGAGTCCAAAGCCGCCCCCCCACGAGCTGCTGAACCTCAGCGACCTGGTGGAGGACACCCTGCTCCAGTTTGAAGCGGCCCTTTTTGAGAGCGGCCATCTGCTGGAGGCGGAGCTGACCCCGGACCTGTATGTCTCCGGCGACCGGGGCAAGCTGAAGCGGCTGCTGGAGATTCTGCTGGACAATGCCCGGAAGTACGCCGCCCAGAACAGCGACGTGCAGGTGTTCCTGGCTCCGGAGGGGGCCAAGCGGGTCCGCCTGGAGGTACGCAATCAGGGGGAGCCCATCCCGCCGGATCAGCTGGAGCGGATTTTTGAACGGTTTTACCGGGCCGACCAGGCCCGCACCAGCGAGGGCTTCGGCCTGGGGCTGCCCATTGCCCGCACCATCGCCCAGGAACACGGCGGCAAAATCTGGGCCGCCTCCAACGACGCGGAGGGCACCCGCTTCTTTGTCAGCCTGCCAAGGGCCAAGGCCCCGGCGGCGGAGCCGCGGGGCGCACTGACTGCGGAGTGAATGATACTGCCCCTCCGGCATCCACCCAAAAGAAACGAGGAACCACCATGCCCCATCCAAACACTACCCTGCAACCCCTCCCGCTGCCCGTCACGGCTACGGAAGGCGCATTGCAGGTGGAACTTGTCCCCCCCGCGCCGGGGGAACCCCTTCGCCTGACCCTCCGCCGCATGGGCGGAGCCTTCCCGGAGGGGGAGGCCCACTACCTCCGCCTGTCCAACCAGGGGGAAACGGCCCACTGGTACGCCCCCGCGTCGGTGGAGGGGAACCTGCTGACCGCTGACCTGACCGGCATTGCCGGGCTGTACCCGGAAGGGGCGGGTCGGGAGGCCCTTTCCCTGTTCTTTGCCCGGAAAAAGGGCAAGGGGCTGGTGGTCTGCCCCCTCCGGGGGGATCGCTTTTTGCCCGTACTGGAGCGGGAACAGCTCTGTCCCTGCCTGACGGACAGCCGGGCGGTCTGGGGCGGGCCGGCGGCCGCCTTCTCCCTGGAGGGAGTGGCGTATGAGGCGTTGCCCCACTTCGTCCAGGGGGAGCGCAGGCAGGCGAACCTGGTGCTGGAGGCTGTCCCCCGGAGCCTGCGGTATTGGAATCAGCTCCGCTACGGCATCGACTGGATGGAGCTGCGCAACGGGCACATCCTGATCTCCGCCATCGCGCCGGAGGGTACCCCGGGGCTGCGGGGCATCTCCGTGCACCGGGCCTCCGGCAGCGAGGCGGGGCAGACGGTGTTCCCCGTACAGAGGGGCCGCGCCCTGTTTATCCAAAAGGAAAATCCCAGGCTCATGGGCCGGATTTTGGAGCCGTGCTGGGGGGAGATTCCCCTGCCCACCCTGCCGTCGGACGGGGAGCCGTGGCGCATCTCCGGCGTGTACGAGGCCGGAGACGGGCAGGTGTACCACGTTCCCCTGTGCCTTGTGGATGAGGACAGCCTTCAGCGCATGGGCGACCTGTCCAACGGCGGGGGGCTGACGACCGGGCCCCTGTGCTACGGCCTGCAAATCAGCGAGCCTGGCCTCCTGACCCTGTCCGTGGGCGAGCAGCCCCCCTACCTGTGCCAGCGTGCGGAAGCGGACACCCTGGAGGAGGCTCTGGAGCAGGGCTGCCTCCGGCCCCAGGGCAGCCTGTTTCTCCGGGACAGAGGGGGGCGGAACTGGCGGTGGCGGTTCTCCGTGGCCAACCTGCCCCTGGACGGGGACACCGAGCTGATGCTCCAGGCAGTGGGGGTGGGGAAGGACGACACGCTGCGCTTCCCCGTGGCCGTGGTGGACAGGGCGAGCGGGGTATTGGAGGCGGACTGCTCCGCCCTGCCCGGCCTGGCGGAAAACACCCTCCCCACCCTGTGGCGCCTGCGGCTGGCCATCCGCCGGGGCCGGGCCTTTGGGGACGTGGGGCTGCAAATTGCCGCCGGGACGGTACCCCTTGCCACCGACGCCGAGGAGCGGTGGCAGGGCCTCCTCTCCCTCTGCGGCCTGCCCTTTGGCGCCTGCCAACTGGAGGGGCAGACCCTGGAGGCCCTGATCTGCTGCCCCCGGAACGGGGACTGCACCCTGGCCCTGGGGGACCAAATGCGCCGCTACGAGCGGCAGATCCTCTGCCGGACGGAGCTGCAAAAGCTCCGGGGCACCCGGCTCAAGCTGCGGGTGCGGTGCCCCAACAACGTGCCGGGGTCATGGGAGTCCTTCGCCCTGGTCTACCGCTACCGGCAGGAGAAGGACCGGCAGGTGTTCTTCTTCCCCGCCAAAAGCGTGAAGAAACGGAAGGAATACACCGAGCTCACCGCCGACTTCGACCTGTCCCGGCTGGAATTTACCCCCCTGTACTGGGACATCCGCACCGTGTTCCGGGGCCGGGACGGCGTGGCCTATACCGCCCGCATCACCCTCCCGCAGGAGGAGGAACGATTCTGGTGCAAGGACCAGGACAGCCCCCTGTACCGGCTGGAGAAGCAGGCGCGCCAGGCGGCCGACCGCGTCGGCACCCAGCTGGAGCGGTTCTTTCACTCCAGCAGTTACCGTCAGGGGGAGGATATGAGCGTCTCCCTGTACAAGACGCTGGATAAGAGCTTCGCTCTGGTCTGTCAGGCCTACAGCCCCTACTGCGGCTTCCTGTTCCGGGTGAAGGAGCGCTTCGCCCTGGTGCTGAGCATCCTGCTGCGCCGCCATCTGGCCCATAAGCATATCTTCCTGTGCTACGAAAAGTACTGCAGCATGGCCCAGGACAACGGTTTCTACTTCTTCCGCTACTGCATGGAGCATGATATGGAGCAGAAGATGAACCGGAACATCTACTTCGTCATCGACAAACGCCAGCCCGACTACCGGGAGCGGCTGCTGCCCTACAAGGACCATGTCATTCAGTTCATGAGCCTGAAGCATATGGTCTATCTTCTGGCGGCCCGGCTGCTGATCTCCAGCGACTCCAAGGCCCACGCCTACGCCTGGCGGGCCAAGGAGAGCATCATCCTCCCCCGCATCAACCACGGGAAGAAGCTGGTGTTCCTCCAGCACGGGGTCATCGCCCTGAAAAAGGTGAACTTTTTCTGGAAAACCGTCAACTCCGCCGACCTGTTTATCACCTCCAACCGGCGGGAGTATGACATCATCTGCCAGCACCAGGGCTATCCCCCGGAGAACGTGGTCATTACCGGCCTGGCCCGGTGGGACGTGCTGGAGGACAGGCCCATCCCGGAAAAACACATCCTCCTGATGCCCACCTGGCGGAACTGGCTGGAGGAGGTCACAGACGAGGCCTTTGTGGCCAGCGATTACTACAAGAATTATATGTCCCTCATCAACGACCCCCGGCTGGAGGCGCTGCTGGAGGACTACGACCTGTATCTGGATTTCTATATCCACCCGAAATTCCGGGAGTATATGGCCCGGTTCTCCATCAGCGGGAACCCGCGGGTGAAGATGATCCCCTTCGGCTCCGCCCCGCTGAACCGGCTGATGATGGAGTGCAGGATGCTGGTGACGGACTATTCCAGCGTCTGCTGGGACGTGTACTATCAGAAGAAGCCGGTGCTGTTCTATCAGTTCGACGTGGAGCAGTATAACGAGACCACCGGTTCCTATATCGACCTGAACACCGAGCTGTTCGGCGACCAGGTGCTGACCCCGGAGGCCCTGCTGGCCAGGCTGGAGGAGTACGCCAAAAACGACTTCGCCCTGCCGGAGCGGTACGCCGCCCTGCGGCCCAGTATGTACGAGTATTTGGACAAAAACAACAGCCAGCGCATCTGCCAGGAGATCATGAAGCGGGGCTGGTGACGTGAGGAAGGGCGATATGAAGCAGGAGAACCGAAAAAAAGAGCCGCGGCCCCCCAAAACGCTGATCGTCCGCACCCTGGGCGGGGAGCATTGGATGTGGCAGTTTTGTCTCCTGGGGCTGTTCCTCAGCGGGGCGGAACGGCTGACCCTGGAGGGGGAGAACGCCGGACGGCGTCTGACCTTCCCGGTGTGGCTGCTGGCCTGCGGAGAGGAGGGCAGCCAGATGGAGGCGGACTTCTCCTCCATGGCGGAGAAGGCGGAAAACACCCTCCTGACCCGCTGGACCCTGTCCCTGACGATAGAGGACGGGGAGGTGCGCTTTCAGGCCCCTCTGGAGCTGGCGCCCCCGACCCCCGGCCCGCAGCTCACCGACCCCCTGTGGGAGGATCGCCGGTTTGCCTATGATGAGCCGCTGGGCAGCGCCCACCGGTTTGAGCAGACCCTGGAGGGGCTGATTTGCAGCCCCTCCGGCGGCGACTGCTGCCTGCAAATCGGAAACCGGCTCCGGCGGTACGAGGGGCAGCTGGTGTGCCGGATGGAGCGGTGCGCCCTCCGGGGGCGGCATCTCCGGCTCCGGGTGCGCTGCCCGGCCCAGACCCTTGGGTCGTGGAGCGGCGTGGCCCTGGTGTACCGTTACCGGCAGGAGAAGGACAGGCTGTGCTATGCCTTCCCCGCCCAGCACAGCGCCCGCCAGGGGGACACAACGACCCTGGAGGTGGAGATCGATCTGAGCCGGCTCACGCTGAAGCCCCTGTACTGGGATGTGCGCATCGTCCTGGACGGGGCGGACGGCACCTCCTACCTGCTGTGCGCCCGGTGGCAGGAGGACGGGGGCAGCAAAAAGCCCCGCTCCGGCCCGGAAAAGCTGCTGTATCGGGCCAGAAAAGCCTTCGGCCTGGGCCGCCGGGTGGTGGAGCGGCTGGTGTTCTCCAACACCTACAGGCAGGCGGACGGACAGGGGGTGTCCCTGTACCGGACGATGGAGCACACCCACGCCCTGGCCTGCCAGCCCTGGAACCCCTACAGCGGCCTGAAATTCCGATTGAAGGAGTGGCTGGCCTTCGGCCTGGCCCTGCTGGCCCATCCGGTGCTGAGCCGGCAGCGCATCATGCTGTGTTATGAGAAGTTCGGCGCCATGGCCCAGGACAACGGCTTTTACTTCTTCCGGCATTGTATGGAAAGCGGCATGGAGGCCCGGATGCACCGGCGCATTTACTTTGTCATCGACAAGGCCCAGCCCGACTACCGGGAGCGGCTGCTGCCCTACAGGGACCATGTCATTCAGTTCATGAGCCTGAAACACATGGTCTATCTGCTGTCGGCAAAGCTGCTGGTGTCCAGCGACTCCAAATCCCACGCCTACGCCTGGCGCACCAAGGAGAGCCTGATCCTCCCCTATATCCGACGGAAAAAGAAACTGGTGTTTTTACAGCACGGGGTCATCGCCATGAAGCGGGTGGACTTCTACAAACGGGGCGGGGCCTACGAGGCCGACCTGTTTGTGTCCTCCAACCGGCGGGAGCATGACATCATTGCCAAGTATCTGGACTATCCCCCGGAGGACGTGATCGTCACCGGTCTGGCCCGGTGGGACGTGCTGGAGGACAGGCCCACCCCGGAAAACCGCATCCTCCTGATGCCCACCTGGCGGAACTGGCTGGACGAGGCCCCGGAGGAGGTCTTTGTGGAGAGCGATTATTATCGAAACTATATGGCCCTCCTGAACGACCCCCGGCTGGCCGCCCTGCTGACCCAGTACGACCTGTATCTGGACTTCTATATCCACCCCAAATTCAAGGGCTACATGGCCCGGTTCTCCATCAGCGGCAGCAGCCGGGTGCGGCTGATCCCCTTCGGGGAGGAGCCGCTGAACCGCCTGCTGATGGAGTGCAGAATGATGGTGACGGATTACTCCAGCGCCAGCTGGGACGTGTACTATCAGAAGAAGCCGGTGCTGTTCTACCAGTTTGACGTGGCCCAGTACAACGAGACCACCGGGGCCTATATCGACTTTGACACCGAGCTGTTCGGTGACCGGGTGTTCACCCCGGAGGAGCTGCTGGCGGCGCTGCAGCGGTACGCTCAGGCGGGGTTTGCCCTGCCGGAACGGTACGCAAAGCTCCATGAGGCGAGCTTTGCCTATCTCGACAAAAACAACAGCCAGCGCATCTGCGAGGAGATTTTGAAGCGTGGCTGGTAAAAAAGCGCAAAACAGGGGCCGTGAAACGGCCCGACAACAGAAGGCTCCCGGCGCACATCTGTGTGCCGGGAGCCTTTTTGCGGCATCCCTCAAACAGGATGAAAAACAACTCATGCAGAGGGTCCTTTGTTTCCGCACAGGATTTCTCCTGTATCTCGTAGGACGTTTCGTGTTGGACTTGTGAGCCGTCCCGGTTTATGATAAAGACAACCCAAAAAATGCACACGAAACGCCGGGGCGTCCTCACCACCCCGGACAATACGAAAAGGATGGTATCATTATATGTATAACAAACTCCCCCAACTGTCCCTGGCCGAACAGCAGATGCCCCTGGCCCGCTTCTACTACGGCTACCCCGTCCGCGACCTGCCCCAGGAGGTCAAGGACGTGATCTTCGGCGACCCCATCGACCCCGCCGAGGCCATCCAGCCGGAAAACTTTCTGGACTGGCTCCAGCCCAAGGGTCAGTACCTGGCCCATGAGAACGCTTACTGTATGTTCGCCGACGGCAGCGGCTACATCGCCACCTACATGAAGTTCCCCAAAGACCTGGACGTAAAAAAGGTGTTCTGGTATCTGAACTGGCTGAACTTCCACTGCAAGAGCCAGCCGGAGGGCACCGGCAACCTGCGCTATAAAATCTGGAACCCCGCCGACCACTGGAACCACTACTTCGTCAACTGGAGGGACAAGAGCGAAGGCGTCTTTACCACCGAGAGCCTGGACATGGGCGAGGGCGACCGGAAGTATGACACCCTCCGCCACACCTACGACCTGCGGGAGTACGGCCTGACCCAGGAGAAGATCGACGAGATCGAAGCCTCCGGCATCGCCTGCCCCCTGACCAGCGACTGGGAGTCCTTCGACTTTGAAGGGGCCCACCTGACTCTGGGCCAGATCCGGCCCTGCCCCGACGGCGGCTTTGAGCGCCGGAGCTGCGAGTGGATCGGCTGGCGTCCCGGCAAGGACGGCAAGATCGAGCGCATCGAAAAGACCCCCTGCGATGAGGCATATCTCCGGAAGGTGGCCTATCACACCCTGCTGGAGTGGCAGCATCTGGGCGATTACATTGACGACCTGTATGACACCTACCACAACAAGCCCAACGACGCGGACTGATTTGACGGAAAGAAGGCCCTCCCTATGCCGCAAAAATTTCACCCTCTGAGCCAGGAACTGCTGGACAGTATTCAACGGAAATATCTGGATTTGCACTACTGCGACGATTCCCCCATGCAGATTCTGGATCTGTACCTTCCCAACGAGCCCAGTGATAAGCCCTACCCTGTCATCGTCCACACCCACGGCGGCGCCTTTGCCAACGGCGACCAGCGGGAGAACAACGCCGAGCCCATGCTCCGGGGGCTGGAGCGGGGCTATGCGGTGGCCAGCATCCAGTACCGCCGCAGCCGGGAGGCATTCTTCCCCGCCCAGCTGTACGACGCCAAGGCCGCCGTCCGCTACCTCCGGGCCCACGCAGAGGAGTTCGGCCTGGACCCGGAGCGGTTCGCCACCTGGGGCCCCTCCTCCGGCGGCTGGCTGGCCTCCATGGTGGGGGTCACGGCGGGAAACCCCGCCTTTGAGGACCTCTCCCAGGGCAACCCCGGTTACAGCAGCGCCGTGCAGGCCGTGGTGGACTGGTGCGGCCCCTGCGGCGGCTTCCTGGAGATGGACAGGGCCTTCCGCCGGAGCGGCCTGGGCACGCCGGACCACGACTTGCCCGACTCCCCGGAGTCCCGCTTCCTGGGCCGGGCGCTGCCGGAGATTCCGGAGCTGGTGAAGCTGGCCTGCCCCTGCACCTATGTGACGAAGGACGTGCCGCCGGTGTGCATCTTCCACGGCTCCGCCGATGAAGTGGTGCCGGTGGAGCAGTCCGTCCGGTTCTACCACACCATTGTGGAGCAGGCCGGGCCGGAGCGGGCGGAGCTGCATATCGCCGAGGGCAAGCTCCACCACGGCGACCCCTGGTACCATGAGCCCTGGGTGGCGGATACCTGTCTGGACTTCCTGGACAGAGTGCTGAAGGGCTGAACCTTCCCAAAAGGACAAAATGACCCCCTGACAGCGGGAAAACACCCGCCGTCAGGGGGATTTTTACGCTTCTTCCGTTACCACCTGGCGCAGCACGTCCACAAACCGTTTCTCCGCCTGGTTCAGGTGCTTCCCCTTGGGGTAGGTGACGGAGAGGTCGATGGGCGGCACATCCCGGAGGGGATAGCACCGCAGGGCGCCCACCTCCGGGTGGAGCAGTGCGCCGAACCGCCGCCTGCAATAGTCCTCCGGCCCCAGGAAGGCGCCGGTGCCCGTGCTGCACAGGGAGACCAGCAGGCTGGCGTCCTCCGACTTGAAGGCTTCCACCGGGGCGAACCCCGCCGTCTGGAACAGGGCCTCCAGGGTGGGGTGGAGCCGCCTGTTCTCGTAGAGCAGCAGGAAGGGCAGCCTTTGGAGGGCGGCCAGCCGCCCTTCCTCCAACAGCGCGGCCTCCACCGCCGCCCATTCCCCGCCGAACACCTGCCGGGCCAGAGCCCGGTTCACCACCACGGCGAAGGGGTCGCCGGTGATGAGGGGGATGGATTCCAGGCCCTTGTCCACCGCGCCCCCCTGAAAGGTCAGGTCCGGCACCTCGGTGGAGTGGGGCGGGGCCACGGAGACCTCATACTCCGGGTACTGCTTCGTAAACCGGCTGATGGCCTCCGGCAGGAAGGGGGGCAAATCGAAGGGCTGAACCCCCAGCACGATTTTGCTCCGGCAGGTATTGCTGACGGCGGCGATCTCCCGGAGCATTTTGTCCTGGGTGTTCAGGATTTTTCGTCCGCCGCTGACAAAGCACTCCCCCGCCGGGGTCAGCGTCAGGGTGCGGCCCCGGTTCAGCAGGGGGGTGCCGATCTCCTCCTCCAGTCGCCGGATGTTCTCGCTGAGGGACTGCTGGGAGATGTACAGGCTCTGGGCGGCCTTGGTGAAATTCCGGTACTCCACCACCGCGAGAAAGTATTCAATATTCTGAAAGTTCATGCGCTCCTCCTTCCGCACTTTACCTTGGGCCTGAATTCTTACCCTCATTATAGCACAGGAAACGCCCTTTGCAACAGGAAAAATCCTGTACCACCGGCCGCCTTTCGTGTTGGACTTCCCGCGGCAGAATGGGGTATGATAAAGGTGATAAATAACAAGGTACCTTGTTGATTGGAGGATTTTTATGGAACAAAACAAAATGGCAGCCATGCCCATGAGAAAGCTGCTGCTGGAGATGTCGGTGCCGCTGATGCTGTCGCTGCTGATTCAGTCGCTGTACAACATTGTGGACGGCATTTTCGTGGCCCGGCTCAGCGAAAACGCCCTGACCGCCACCTCACTGGTGTACGCCGTCCAATTCCTGATGGTGGCGGCGTCTGTGGGTACCAGCGTGGGCCTGAACGCCCTGCTCTCCCAGAAGCTGGGCAAGGGAAAGCCGGAGGAGGCCTGCCGGGTCGCCACCACCGGTATCATCCTGATGCTGGTGACGGCGTCTCTCTTTACGGTGGTGGGCGTTTTCTTCTCTGACCCCATCGCCAGGGCCATGACCAGCGACCCGGAGTTACAAGAGCTTTGTAAGGAGTATATGGGGGTCTGCGTAGTGTTTTGCCACGGGATGTTCCTGCATATGTACGGCCAGCGGCTCCTGCAGGCGGTGGGGGACACCATGCTCAGCATGGTCACCCTGATCATCAGCGCCGGCACCAACATCATTCTGGACCCCATCATGATTTTCGGTCTGCTGGGCTGCCCTGCCATGGGCATTCGGGGGGGCGGCCATTGCCACCGTCATCGGCCAGTGCATGGGCGCAGCCTCGGCCCTGATTCTGAACCGCTGGAAGAATCCCACCATTCACGTCCACCTGAAAGGGTACCGCTGGGACTGGCAGGATGTGGCCGACATCTACCGGGTGGGTCTGCCCACCATGGTGATGCAGGCCATCGGCAGCGTCATGACCTTCGCTGTCAACGCCACGCTGATGTCTGTCTCCTCCACGGCGGTGGCCTTCTTCGGGGTGTACTACAAGCTGCAAAGCTTCCTGATGATGCCGCTGAACGGCCTGGGCCAGGCGGTCATCCCCATCGTGGGCTATAACTACGGCGCAAAGGATGGGGGCCGTATCCGGGAGGTGTGGAACATCATCATCCCCGCGGGCGTGATTTTCTCCCTGGCCGCCACGGTGATTTTCCTGCTGCTGCCCCGGCAGCTGCTGGGTCTGTTCTCCGCCAGTGAGGAGATGCTGGCCATCGGCGTCCCGGCCCTGCGCATTATCTCCGCGACCTTCGTCTGCGCCGCCGTGACCATGCTGTGCGGCTACTTCGCCTCCGGCCTGGGCAACGGGGTCATCAACATGGTGGGCGGAGCCCTGCGGCAGCTGGTGCTGCTGGTGCCGCTGGTGTACCTGTTCACCCTGTGGTTCGGCATTTCCCATACCTGGTACGCCATGTGGATCGCCGAGCTGGCGGCGATGGTGTACAGCGCCGTCAGCGTCCGCCGGGAGATACGCCGGAAGGTGGACCCGCTGCCGGATAAAGCGAAAGCGGAGTGAACCTGACGCCCCATAGACAACCTGACGCCGTCCCACCGGCCCCGCCGGTAGGACGGCGTTTTCTTTCGGGTTTCGGTTGTAAGGACTGATTTGACGGCCCCTTTCCTCCTGTGCTATACTGTGGGATACTTCAACAGAAAATGGCGGCAATCGCATCCCCCCGCCCCAGGGAAAAGAAAAATCCCAAAATCCCGCCGCAGGCCGTTGCTATTGGCCAAAAGCTTTGCTATAATATGGGAAATGCAAACTTTTTACAGCCGGGGGTCGTGAGGTCGTCCGCCCGACAGAGGATTAGTTCGATGAAGTATCAAAGTTGGAAGTTGAGCCAGCCGGATGGGGCGCTGGCGGCGCGGTTCCAGCGCATGGGGGTGTCGCCCCTGGCGGCCCTGGTGCTGGCTGGCCGCGGATATGAGACAGAGGAGGAGGGGCGCCAGTTCCTGCGCAGGGACGAGGGCCTCCTCCACGATCCTATGCTGATGCGGGGGATGCCGGAGGCGGTGGCTCGCATCCGGCAGGGGCTGGCCCGGAAGGAGAAAATCTGCGTCTATGGCGACTATGACGTGGACGGCATCACCTCCACCTGCCTGCTGACCGCCTACCTGCGGGGGGAGGGCGGCCAGGTGCTGCCCTATGTGCCCAACCGGCTGAAGGAGGGCTATTCGCTGAACAAAGCCGCCCTGGAGGGGCTGAAAGAACAGGGGGTCTCCCTGATCGTGACGGTGGACTGCGGCATCACCAACCTGAATGAAGCGGCCTATGCCGCCCGGCTGGGGATGGATCTGGTGATCACCGACCACCACGAATGTCTCCTCCGGCTGCCCCGCTGCTGCGCGGTGGTGAACCCCCATCAGCCCATGTGTCCCTATCCCAATAAGGAGCTGGCCGGGGTGGGGGTGGCGCTGAAGCTGGTGCTGGCCCTGGGCGGCCGGGAGCGGCAGCAGGAGCTGTTCCGGGCCTACGCCGACCTGGCGGCCATCGGCACAGTGGCCGACGTGATGGAGCTGACCGGGGAGAACCGGGCCATTGTTGGCCTGGGGCTGTCCTACCTGCAAACCACCCGCCGTAAAGGGCTGGCCGCTCTCCTCCGGGAGGCGGGGCTGGAGGGGAAGCGCCTCACCGCCACCGCCGTCAGCTTCTCCCTGGCCCCCAGGCTGAACGCCGCCGGGCGGATGGGCTGCCCTGACCTGGCGGTGGCGCTGCTGCTGACGGAGGACGAACAGGAGGCCGCGCTGCTGGCCAGGGAGCTGTGCGAGCTGAACCGCCAGCGGCAGGCGGTGGAGATGGATATTTTCAACCACTGCATCGCCCAGCTCAGCCAGCACACCGCCCCGCCGGAGGGGGCCATCATCCTGGCGGGGGAGCACTGGCATCAGGGCGTGGTGGGCATTGTGGCCTCCCGCCTGGTGGAGCGGTACCATCTGCCCGTCTTTATGATTTGCATTGAGGACGGCAAGGGGAAGGGCTCCTGCCGCAGCATGGGGGGCTTCAACCTGTTCGCCGCCCTGGAGGAGTGCGCCGACCTGCTGGACACCTTCGGCGGCCACGAGCAGGCGGCGGGCTTCACCCTGCCGGAAGAAAACCTGCCCCAGTTCCGCCGCCGCATCCTGGACATCGCCAGAGAAGCGCCCCGGGCCGGGGCCGGGGAGAATCAGCTTCTGCTGGACGGGGCCGTTCCCGACGCCCGGCTGCTGACCCTGGAGAACGTGGCCGCCCTGGAGGAGTTGGAGCCCTTCGGCAGCGGCAACCCCAAACCCACCTTCCTGCTGGAGGGGGCCTGCGTCACCGGTTTCGCCGGCATCGGCGGAGGGAAGCACACCAGAATACAGTTCACCCGGGACGGCGTGTCCCTCAGCGCCATCTTCTTTTCCGCCGCCCCCCAGGAGCTGCACCTGCGGATGGGGGCGGTGAAGGATGTGGCCTTTTATCCCCAGATCAACGAGTTTCGGGGGGTACGTTCCGTCCAGCTGGTATTGACGGATCTCCGCCGCAGCTGCACGCCGGAGCAGCGGGAGTTACAGCTCTACCACCGGTTCCACAGCGGACGGACGCTGACCCGGCGGGAGGCGGAGCATCTGCTGCCCCAGCGACAGGACTTTGTGGTGGTCTGGCGGCTGATTTGTAAGGAGTGCGGCCAGGCCCCCCTGGAGGACCAGGCGGAGGAATTCCTGCTCCGCCTCACCCGGAAGCAGGGGCCGGAGGCCCCGGTGTCCAGGACGCTGCTGTGCCTGGAGGTGTTCCGGGAGCGGGGCCTCATCGACCTGAGGGTCAAGGAGGAGCATTTGTACATTGCGCTGCGTCCGGTGGCGGAGAAGGTGGACCTGGAGAGCAGCGAAGTGATGAAACGACTGCGGCGGAGCCTGAAATAGCGGCGGCGCAGCCTGTCCCGGGCCGTTGAAGGAGAGAGCGGCGGCCCGGAAGAATTTGAGGGAGGAGAAGCATATGGACCCTATTCTGGAAATGTATCAGACGCTGGAGGAAAAAGTTCTGGCCTACAATCCCAACCTGGATAAGGATGCCCTGTACAGGGCCTTCCAGTATGCGGATAAGGCCCACGCCTCCCAGGTGCGGCGGGACGGCACCCCCTATATCACCCACCCCCTGCAGGTGGCCATGATTCTGGCGGACTTCAAGATGGATTTGGAGAGCCTGGAGGCCGCCCTGCTCCACGACTGCATTGAGGACACCGGCTCTACCTATGAGGAGATCGCCCGGCTCTTCGGTACGCCGGTGGCCGACCTGGTGGAGGGAGTCACCAAGCTGACCCGGCTGCAATATGCCACCCTGGAGGAGAAGCAGATGGAGAACCTCCGGAAGATGCTCATGGCCATGAGCAAGGATATCCGGGTGATTCTGGTGAAGCTCTGCGACCGCCTCCACAATATGCGCACCATGCAGTACCAGACCCCCAAGAAGCAGCGGGAGAAGAGCCTGGAAACCATGGAGATCTACGCCCCCATCGCCCACCGGCTGGGCATGCAGCGGCTGAAATGGGAGCTGGAGGATTTATCCCTGAAATACCTGGACCCGGTGGGCTATTCGGACATCGAGCAGCAGCTGGCCGCCCGGGCCAACCGCAACCAGGAGTTCCTGAGCAATATGCAGTCCAAAATCAAGGCCCGGATGGATGCGGAGGGCATCGCATGTACCATCACCGGCCGCATTAAGCACACCTATTCCATCTACCGGAAGATGTACACCCAGCACAAGACCCTGGACGAGATTTTTGACCTGTACGCATTGCGCATCATCGTGGACAGCGTGGCGGACTGCTACAACGCCCTGGGCCACGTCCACGACCTGTTCAACCCGGTGCCGGGGCGGTTCAAGGATTATATTTCCACCCCCAAGCCCAATATGTACCAGAGCCTACACACCACCGTCATCGGACGGGAGGGCATCCCCTTTGAGGTGCAGATTCGCACCTGGGAGATGCACGAGACGGCGGAATACGGCATCGCCGCCCACTGGAAATACAAGCAGGGCTATTCCGGTGCCGCCGCGGAGAATGAGAAGGCCTACGAGTGGGTGCGCCGCCTGCTGGAGAGCCAGGAGACCACCGAGGCGGAGGAGTTTGTCAAGAGCTTAAAGGTGGACCTGTTCTCCGACGAGGTATTCGTCTTTACCCCTAAGGGGGAGGTGAAGGGCCTCCCCGCCGGTTCCACCCCCATCGACTTTGCCTACAGCATCCACTCCGCCGTGGGCAACAGCATGATCGGGGCCAAGGTCAACGGCCGCCTCGTCCCCTATGAGACGGTGCTGAACAACGGCGACATCTGTGAAATCCTCACCAGCAAGTCCGCCAAGGGCCCCAGCCGGGACTGGATGAACATCTGCAAGAGCAACGAGGCCCGGAACAAAATCCGCCAGTGGTTCAAGAAGGAGCGCCGCCAGGAGAACATTGTCACCGGCCGGGCCTCCTTTGAGGCGGAGCTGAAGCGGGCGGGCTACACCATGGCGGAGATCACCACCGACGATGTGCTGCCCCGCATTTTGAAGAAGGTGCAGTACGGCAGCCTGGACGATATGTACGCCGCCATCGGCTACGGCGGCACCACCTCCCTGAAAATGGTGAACCGCATCCGGGGCGAGATGAGCAGCATCCTCAAGGAGCGGAAGGATCAGGCCGCCGCCCTGGAGCTGGCCAGCCAGGTGGACCGGCAGGAGGAGACCATGCACGTCAAGACCTCCCTGCCGGAGCTGGCCGGCAAGCGGGAGGAGAAGCGCATCGCCCACACCGCCAACGGCATCATCGTGGAGGGGGTGGGGAACTGCCTGGTGAAGTTCGCCAAGTGCTGCGCCCCGGTGCCGGGGGACCCGGTGGTGGGCTTCATCACCAAGGGCTATGGCATCTCCGTCCACCGGCAGGACTGCCCCAATGCGGACCCCGCCCGGCGCAGGCCGGAGGAGAAGGACCGCTGGATTCCCGTCACCTGGAGCGGCGGCAATCAGGATCTGTTCCGCACCGCCCTGACCATCACCGCTAAGGACCGGCCCAACCTGTTCCTGGACATTGCCGCCGCCCTGTCCGCCGCCAAGGTGCGGGTGGACAGCCTGTCCGCCAAGGGCACGCCGGACGGCTACGCCACCGTCAGCGCCCTGGTGAATGTCCATGACCGGTACGAGCTGGACATGGTGGTGCGCAAGCTGAAGGGCGTGCGGGACGTGATGGACGTGGAGCGGGTCCACGGATAAGGAGAGAACCGTATGCGCGCAGTATTGACCCGTGTGAAATCCGCCAGCGTCGCCATCGAAGGGCAGGTCGTCGGCCAAATCGGCCGGGGGTACCTGATTCTGCTGGGGGTCGGCCCCGGAGACACCCCTGCGGAGGCCGCCCGCCTGGCGGAGAAAATCGCCAATTTACGCATTTTTAACGACGAAAACGGCAAAATGAACCTGAACCTGGCCACAGTGGGCGGGGAGATTCTGGTGGTGAGCCAGTTCACCCTGTACGCCGACCTCCGCTCCCGCCGCCCCGGCTTCTCCCACGCGGCGAAGCCGGAGCAGGCCGTTCTCCTGTACGAGCGTTTCATGGAGGAGCTGCGAAGCCGGGGCTTCCATGTGGAGCATGGGGAGTTCGGCGCGGAGATGGAAGTGGCCAGCGTCAACGACGGCCCCGTCACCCTTTTGTACGACACCGACCAGTGACCGCCGCCCCACCGGAGCGGCACGGAAAGGAGCCTTACCATGTTTGTAGACGCCATCACCGTTGGCCCTGTGGCCACCAACTGCTACCTGCTGGGGGACGAGGCCACGAAGCGCTGCGCCCTCATCGACCCCGGCGCACAGGCGCCGGACATCCTCCAAATGGCACAGGAGGACGGCTATACGCCGGCCATGATCCTCCTGACCCACGGCCACTTCGACCATGTGGACGGGGTGCGGGAGGTGCGGAACCTGGTGGGCAGCCTGCCGGTTTACCTCCACCCTGCCGACTATCCCTACGCCCCGGCGGGGCCGTATTCCCCCACCGGCCTGGGAGAGCTGGAGGACATCCACCTCTATCGGGAGGGGGACACGGTGACGCTGGACGGCCTGACCATTCATGTGCTGGAGACGCCGGGCCACACGGCGGGCAGCGTCACTCTCCAGGTGGGGGACGTGCTCTTCACCGGGGACACCCTGTTCTGCGGCTCCTGCGGCCGCACTGACTTTGAGACCAGCTCCCAGGCGGATATGCTCCGCTCCTTGGCCCGGCTGGCCCGGCTGGAGGGGGACTATCAGGTCTGCCCCGGCCACGAGGGGGCCAGCACCCTGGAGCGGGAGCGGAAGGGGAACCCCTTCCTGCGGTACGCGGTGAAGCATGTTTAGCTGTTAGCTGTTAGTCACTCCTCAGTCGGCTATGCCGACAGCTTAGGATGCACGCTATCCTAGGTTGAGGGGGATAACGTAGCCGTACAGTCAGATTTCAGCGACCAAAGGGTAATAAAATTGCCGCCCGTTCCGCCGTAAGGCAGGAACGTGGGCGGCAATCCCGACCAGCCGCCATCGGCGGCAGTCTCACCACCTGAAAGTTACATCGTCTGTTGCCTGACAGACCACTTGACGGCTGGACAGCGCGAAGCCCCAGCGGGATACAGGGGAGGTCCTTAGGAGGGGACGCACAGCGGCCCCTCCTGAGCCGCCTTCTTTCCCCCATTTCTTGGCGGCGCAAGAAATGGGGCCCGCCCGGAGGGCAAAAACCTATTTCCTTTATCAAACCTTGCCT
>JAJQBL010000154.1 GCA_021203325.1 Clostridiales bacterium
ATTACATCCTGTTCTACAACACGAAGCGTTACCAGAAGCGGCTCAACTGCATGACGCCTATGGAGTTCCACGCTGCCGCATAACTGCATGAAAAGATGGCCTCTGTCCTGGGGCAAAGGTCATCTTCATGGAAATCCTTTTTTTCACTGTCTACTTGACAGGGGGGCACTTCAGGGGACCTGTGGCCCCCCTCTTGAGAATCTCCCCGTATCCCGCTGGCGGCTCCGCCTTGTCTCTCAATCAGGTGGTCTGTCAGGCAGCAGACGAAGTAACTTTCAGGTGGTGAAACTGCCGCCGATGGCGGCTGGATACGATTGCCACCCACGTTCCCGCCGTCAAGCGGCATTTCCGCTGCGCTCCCTATGCTTTACGGCGGAACGGGTGGCAATTTGGTTGCCCGTTGGTCGCGAAAATCTGACTGTAAGGGTACGTTCTTCCCCTTAACTCAGGATAGATTGCGCCTTAAGTTGATGACATTGCCTTTCGGGGGAGCCAAAAAGTTGCAGGTAATTGCTACATTCTTCAAACAAAATCGAAGCCTCCCCGCTGGGAACTTCCGTTAGTCGCAGCGAAGGGGGTTCGATTTTGAGAGGAGTCGTTGCGGAGCGAACGAGCATTTCCCCACCGGGGAAAAACGAGTGATTTGCGGCGTTCAGAAACTATGCCGCCGACAGCGTTTCAGCTGCAAGCCCGCTCCGCCAAGAAAAGCAGAAAACCCAGATCCTGCCCCGGCAAGGGCAGGACCCGGTTTCTTTCAGAATCCCTGTCTAAAGAGATATTCCCTGTTTCGGCCGCTTCTGGCCGGTGACCATGGGCTGCCAGAGCCGTTCCCGGTACTGCTGGTACAGCCGCCGGGTGTACTTTGTCACCGGGGCGTCCTCTGTCAGGAAGGCGTCCAGCTCCTCCCGGGTGAACCAGCGGACGGAGGCTACCTCCTCCCGCTGCAGCACCGACTCTCCCTCCGTCTCCACCAGGTAGGACAGGTTCCAGTGGTGGAAGAACTGGCCTTCCAGCACCTCCACGTTTTCCAGCTCCCCCAGCAGCCGCCAGCGGCTGTCCGGCGGGGTGAAGCCCAGCTCCTCCTGCACCTCCCGCCGGGCGGCGTCGAAGCCGGTCTCCCCGGCCCGGACGCAGCCGCCGCCGCACTCCCACCAGCCGGGGAACCAGCGCTTCTCCGGGCTGCGCTGCTCCAACAGCAGCCGTCCGGCCCGGTCCCGCACCCAGAAGGACACCACCATGGTGCAGCAGTCCCGGGGCACTTCCTCCCCCCGCAGCATCACCCGGCCGGTGGCCTGATGGTTCAGGTCGTATAAATCCACATATTCCGCCATAGTCCCTCCTCAGGAAAGCAGCTGGGCCCGGTCAATGGGGAAGAACACCGCCAGCACCTTGCCGATGACATACCGGGTGTCCACCATGCCCAGCGCCGCCGTTCGGGAGTCGCTGGAGCCGTTGCGGTTGTCCCCCATGACGAAGATGCATCCCTCCGGCACGATGAAGTCGGAATAGACCATGGTGTCCTTCTCCACCATATAGTCGTCGCCGTACTGGTCGCTCAGGCCCTCGTTGGTGAAGTTCAGATAGTCCTCCTCCAGGGCCACCCCGTCGATGTAGACCCGGTTTTCCTCATAGTCGATCTCCACCTCCTGCCCGGCCACGGCGATGCACCGCTTGACGATGGCCTCGTCGTAAAAGCTCTCCTTCCGCAGCACCACGATGTCCCCGGCCTGGGGGGTGTAGCCAATGCGCTGCACCAGCATAAAGTCCCCGTCGTGGAGGGTGGGGTACATACTGCTGCCGGACACGCTGATGACCATAAAGAAGAAGGTGAACACCAGCACCACCGCCACCAGCACCGCCGTCAGCGTCCGCATCCAATCAAAGAAGTCCCGGTCAGACGCCGGTTCTTCCTCCGGCTGCGGGGTATCCTGTTTTTTTCTCAAGAAGTTGCCTCCTGTTCCGTCTGATCCAGCCTGCGCACCTGGGTGCAGGCCCCGGTCTCCGTGTCAATGGTGAACAACACGCAGTCCATTTTGCACAGCCCCTCCGCCGACTCATACCGGCGGGGCAGGCCCCCCAGGAGCTTGTTCACCGAAAGCTCCGGCTTCACCCCCAGGATGGACAGCACCGGGCCGGTCATCCCCAGATCGGTGATGTGGCCGGTGCCCTTGGGCAGAATCTTGCCGTCCGCCGTGGGCACATGGGTGTGGGTGCCCCAGACGGCGCTGACCCGCCCGTCCAGGTGCCAGCCCAGGGCCAGCTTCTCACTGGTGGCCTCGGCGTGGAAGTCCACCAGCACCACGTCGGCCTCCATCTCCTCCAGAATCCGGTCGGCGGTGGTGAAGGGGTTGTCCACATTGGGGTCCATCTCCACCCGGCCCAGCAGATTCATCACCCCGATCCGCAGCCCCATGGGGCCGGGGAACACCCCCCCAGCCCCGGCCGGGCAGCCGGGCGGGGTAGTTGGCGGGGCGGAGGATGTAGGGGTTATCGTCCAAAAAGTGGGTGATCTGGAGCCGGGACCAGGTGTGGTTCCCCAGGGTCACCACGTCCGCCCCGGCGTCCAGCAGCGCCCTGGCCTGGGCGGGGGTCAGCCCCACGCCGGACACGTTTTCACCGTTGACCGCCACAAAGTCAACGCCCTCCCGGCGCTTCACCCCCCGCAGGGTGCGGGACAGGTAGGACAGGCCGGATTCCGCGCAGACATCGCCCACCGCTAAAACACGTAAAATCAAATGAATCTCCTTCTTCTCTCTGAACGTCAGGGGTAAGATACCATAGGGGTACCTATCAGTATACCCCCTGACGGGGAAAAGCACAAGCGGAAATTTGCGGGGCGGGGACGGCCGCTGCTCCCGGCTATCTGTAGGGGCGGCCCCTGGCCGCCCGCGAAAACCACCTGCTTACCCCGGGCGGCCAAGGGCCGCCCCTACAAAAAGTAAAGATTTA
>JAJQBL010000060.1 GCA_021203325.1 Clostridiales bacterium
ATTTTGGGGGTGTGGATCTCGGTGAACTCCTGACCGGTGAGGTATTCCCGGAAGGCCCGGCACAGCCCCTCCTGAATCCGGAACACGCTGCGTTTTTGCAGGTTCCGCAGCACCAGGGGCCGGAGGGGCAGCTCAGTGTCCAGGTTCAGCTTCAGCTTGTACTTGTTCACCGGGACGGGCATCGGCTCCGCCGGGGCGGACAAAACTGTGATGCTGTCCAGGTCGATCTCCACCCCGCCGGGGGCGCGTTCGTCCCGCCGCAGGGTGCCGGTGACCCGGACGGCGCACTCCTCAGCGACGCCGGACAGGTCCGGCTGTCCGTTCGTCACACACTGCACCGCCCCCCGGCGCAGCCGCAGGGTCAGGAACACCACGCCCCCCAGAGGCCGCAGGGCGTGTACCGCGCCGTGGACGCTGACCGTTTGCCCCACATAGTCCCCGCTGAGGAGGGCCTCATAGCCCAGATCGGCGGTCTGACAGGCTCCCGTTACAAATTCCATTGTTTTCCACCATACCTTTCCGATTCATAGAAAAATCCCGGTCAGTGAAGTCTCACTGACCGGGACGGAACGTTCTCTTGCAAAAAAACTGATGAAGCACCCCTTCCGGGGCAAAGCTCATTCCGCGGTACCACCCGCCTTGCGTCGCGGCCCCACACGGCCGGAACGCCACTTAAAACCCTTAACGCGGGGGTCACGGACAGACCTCACCCCTCCGCGCCCTTGCGGCGGCTCGAACTGTCGGCTCCGGAGCGTTGCGCCTCTTCCCTCTTGCCATCCGGGGGCTTCCAGCCGGTGGCCCCCGTTCTCTGTCTGGCGTCCGGAATGCGGTCTCCTTCTCGGCCTTTGAACAGCTTCACTGTACCATATTTTTGCCGCGGCGTCAAGGGGTTCTTTGCAATTTTTGCAGGATTTGGCGGACAAACTTGCATCTTCGCCGGTTCATTCCCCCAGCGCCAGGGTCATGATGGAGACCTCGTAGGCTGTCCGCTGCACCGGTCCCTCCTCCGTCACCTTGGTATAAGTACGGCTTTGCAGCCTGCCCCCCAGCCGCAGCAGCGTCCCCACCTCCAGCTGGCTGCACTTCTGGGCGATGCTCCCCCAGGCGATGCAGGGCAGATAGTCCGCCCGGCCGTACCGCCGGTTCACCGCCAGCATGACGTCCGCGATCTCCCGGCCCAGGGGGGTGCGGCGGTACACCGCCCTGCGGCACAGTGCCCCGGCCAGGGTCACCCGGTTATCGTCCACACCGGTGGCATCCCAGGCCACGGACCGGGCCAGCAGGGTGATGACCAGCTTGTGGCCCACGCCGCTGCGATTGTTGTAGGAGCGGACCTCGCCCTCCAGCCGCACCCGCTCCCCGGCCCGCACCGGGCATTGCTCCAGCAGCGTCCGGGGCAGCAGTACATTTAATAAGTCCCCGGCACCGGACAGCCGCAAGCTCTGCACCGGCACCAGGAAGAAGTCCTCCCCGTGGCTGGCGTGGGAGAAGGTCGGCTCCTCCATGGCCTCCCCCACCAGCAGGATATGGTTGACATTCCGTTCGGTGTTCATGTTCCACCTCTTCCTCTCGTATGAGTCTGAAAGAGGATATGCCATCCCGGGCGGAATTAGAACCGCGGGGACGGGCGGCGTGTGCCATAGCTCACCGGGGCGAAAGGGCGGCGGAAGAAGCCCCTTCTTCCGCCGCCTGCGCCTTTACGCTCCCCGATATTTTTTCCGGGTGGCCTCGCCGCCCCGCAGGTGGCGCTCCGCCCGGTTTTCGTCCAGGACAGCCCGCACCTGGAGGTAGAGGGCCCGGTTCAGGCGGGGCAGGCGGTCGTGTAAATCCTTATGCACCGTACTCTTGCTGACCCCAAACTCCTTCGCCGCCGCCCGCACCGTGGCCCGATGCTCCGCCACTCATTCGCCCGTCCGCAGGGCGCGTTCCTCAATATCCTGCTTCAAAGACAACACTCCCATGGCCCAGACGCCGCCTGAACCGGCGGCGTCCTTGCTGCCACAGTTTATGTAGGCGGGAGGAAGAAAATGCCGGGGGACGGGCATGTGAGGTTCCGGGCCTGCGGTTTGACGCCGGGGTGTAAGACTTTTTTTCAAAATGGGCGCACCGAATGGCGTTGTACCGCTGGATCGTCTTGGGCTGGCTCTTTTTGATAGCCATCGTCGCATTTCTCAATGATACGGTAATCCGAATTAAATTGCGAAAACACAAGGGGCTGTTCCGTTTGAACAGCCCCTTGTGCATATCATTTTCCATCTTCAACAATCACTTCTCCGCTCTCGTCAAGCAGAAAGATAGACATCGTTTTCTTCAAATACGCGCTCAATTTGTTTCGAGTGTGATACAACATATTTTTGACCCTGCTTTCTGAAAATGAATATCGTGTAGCAATATCGCTTACAGAATCAAAAAACCAATACTTTCGGATGAATACATTTTGTGCACCTTCTTTTTCTTTCCTGAAAAATTCGCTTATAAGTTTACTGACATCTGCAACTTCCAGCTCCGGACGGGGAATACTTTCGTCTGACAAGATTTCCTCCAATTCTGAAAAGGATACTGCACCGCAAAAAGCGTATAGTCCCTCTCACTTCGAAAGAGATTGCGAAAGGCGGCAGCCACGTGGCTGCCGCCTCTTTTGATACCGTTATTTCTTCACGACCATCCCCACAGCGGCTTTCCATCCATCATACTTCGCAGCCCGGATCTGCCGGGGCATGGCAGGCTCGTACTGCGCATAACGCAGACGGCCAAAAATATCCTCTGTATACAGCCCACAGGCGATACCTGCCATAAATACCGCGCCCATGGCGGAAAGCTCCTCCGCCTCCGGAACGGCCACTGTGACAGAGGCGATGTCGCTCTGCATCTGCATCAGGTAGCGGTTTTTCGTGGGGCCGCCGTCTACGCACAGCCGCTGGATGGGCGCGCCGCTGTCCGACTGCATGGCCTCCAGAATGTCGGTGATCTGGTAGGCAATGGCGTCCAGCGCCGCCTTGACGATTTCGTTTTTGCCGGTTCCCCGGTTCATGCCGCAGAGCATCGCCTGGGCGTCCGCATCCCAATAGGGCGCACCCAAACCGGAAAAGGCGGGGACCAGATAGGTGGTGTCCCGGGGGTTCGCCGCCAGCGCCAGCGCCTCGGTCTCTCCGGCGGAAGAAATTAGGTTCAGGTCATCCTTGAGCCAGGTAATGACCGCGCCGGTGTAATTCAGGTTGCCCTCCAGCACATAGCTGACGGTCCCGTTCCGGCCCCAGGCCAGGGAAGTCATCAGGCCGTGGGTGCTCGACCCAAAAGTATCTCCGGTGTGCATCATAATGGAGGAGCCGGTTCCGTAGGTGGTTTTCACCTGCCCCTTGTGGTGGCAGCCATGGCCGAACAGAGCGGCGTGGGAATCCCCCAGCATTGCGTGGACAGGAATGGGATGGGGGAAAACGCCTTCCAGCGTCGTTTCTCCAAAGCAGGAATCCGAAAAACAGACCTCCGGCAGACACGCCACGGGAACGCCAAACCTCCGGCAAATCGTTTCGTCCCAGGTGAGGGTGTGAAGGTTGAACAGCTGTGTGCGGGAGGCGTTGGAGTAATCCGTCCTGAACACCTTGCCGTGGGTCATGGTGAACAGCAGATAGCTGTCCACCGTGCCAAAGCACAGGTTGCCGCTGTCAGCCAAGGCGTCGGCCTCCGGCACGTTTTCCAAAATCCACTTCATTTTCGCCGCCGGGAAGTAAGGGGACAGGGGTATTCCCGTGGCGGAGCGGATGTAGTCCCGTTCCGCCTGGGTGAACTCCCGGCACACGCCCTCGGCCCTGGCGCACTGCCAGACGATGGCGTCACAAATCGGCTTGCCGGTGCTTCGGTTCCAGGCCACGGTGGTCTCCCGCTGGTTGCTGATGCCAATGGCCTTCACCCCGCCGGCGGGGATGCGCAGCCGCTCAAGCAGGTCTTTCACCACCTGCACCGTGTTTCGATAAATTTCCTCCGGGTCGTGAGAAACATATCCCTCCGGGGAGACGAGCTGTCGGTGGGGCAGGTCGGCCCGGCCCACCATCGCCGCCTGCCCATCAAACAAAATCGCCTTTGTCCCCTGGGTGCTCTGGTCAATGCCCAGCACATAGCGCGCTTCAGCCATGCAGCACCTCGGCGGATTTCTGAGCGATCCCCTCAGCGTTCAGCCCGTAATAGCCGAACACCTCCTGAGAGGTGCCGGTGATGACCGGCGCGTCGGGCAGTGCCAGGTTGACGCACCTTTTGGGGCAGTGCGCGGCCACCACCTGAGACACCATAGACCCCAGTCCGCCGGTGGGCGCGTGTTCCTCCACTGTGACAACCGCCTTCACCTGCTGCACGTACCGCAAAAGCGTTTCGGTGTCCAACGGCTTCACGCAGTACATGTCCAGGACGACGGCGGAAACGCCGTCTTTTTTCAGCAGCCGGGCAGCCTCCAGCGCGGGGCGCACCATTTCGCCGCAGGCCACCAGCAGCACGTCCGTCCCCTCGGCAAGCACCGTGGCCTTGTTCATCACGAAGGGGCAGTTGTCCTCGGTGTAAATGTCCTCCACCGGGTTCCGGCCCACCCGGATGTAGGCCCCCTGCTTATCCCGGAGCAGGGCCTCTACCAGTTTGCGGGTCTGATGGCGGTCGCTGGGGAGATAGACCCGCATATTGGGAATGGCGGACATGGCGGCGATGTCCTGGGCGGAGTGGTGGCTCATGCCCAGCGTGCCGTAGCTGATGCCGCCGGAAATGCCGATGAGCTTCACGTTGGTGTTGCTGTAAGCCACGTCCACCTTGGCCCGCTCATAGCTGCGGGTGGAGAGAAAGCTGGCAGGGGAGGCGCAAAAGACCTTTTTCCCGGTCCTGGCCAGCCCCGCGGAGATGCTGACCAGGTTCTGCTCCGCAATGCCCACCTCTACGAACTGCTTCGGGTAGGCGTTGGCGAAGGGGGTCAGGGAAGCGCTGCCCCGGGAGTCGCTGCACAGCACGACGATGTCTTTGTCCGTTTTGGCCTGTTCCATCAGCACCTCACAGATGGCGGCACGGTTGGGAATCTTATTCATGAAGCGCTGCCTCCTTCCTCTCGGCAAAATCAGCGATGATCCGGTCATATTCGGCCTGGGTGGGAACGCGGTGATGCCAGGCCGCCTTGTTTTCCATCACGGAGGAGCCGCAGCCCTTCACCGTGTTGGCGATGACCACGGTGGGACCGCCCCGCACCGTTTTCGCCAGTTCAAAGGCGGCGTTGAGCTGGTCAGAATCGTTGCCGTCGGCCACGTCGATGACGTTCCACCCAAAGGCGCGGAAGCGCTCGTGCAGGTCGTCGTGGGCCATGACCTCCTCGGTGCCGCCGGAGATTTGCAGCCGGTTCCGGTCCACCACCGCACAGAGGTTGTCCAGCTTGTACATGGAGGCGGCCATCACGCCCTCCCAGACGGAGCCTTCCGCCAGCTCGCCGTCGCCCATGACCACATAGGTGCGGTTGTTCCGGCCGTCCATCCGGTTGCCCAGGGCGATGCCCACGCTGACCGGCAGGCCGTGGCCCAGAGAGCCGGAGTTCATCTCGATGCCCGGCAGCTTATTGTTGGGGTGGCCGATGAATTTGCTGCCGAAGTGGGAGAACTCGGAAATGACCTGTTCAATGGGGAAAAAACCCTTGGCGGCAAGGACGGCATACAGCGCCTCGACACAGTGGCCCTTGCTCATGATGAAGTAATCCCGGTCAGGGTCGTTCTGATTTTCCGGAGAGATGTTCATCTGCCGGAAGTAGAGCGTGATGAGGGTGTCCATGACGCTCATGTCGCCGCCGATATGCCCGCCCTTGCCGGAGATGATCATGTCCAGCACGTCTTTGCGCAGATCGTAAGAAAACGCTTTGTAATTCATATCTCATTCCCCCCTGAGATAGGCTTTGACCTGTTCCTCGATGGGGTCGTACAGGTCGGGCGTGACGCCGATGTATTTGCAGGCTTCGTAAAGCACCGGGACAACGTCCTTGTGGATGCCAACGCAGTGGTGGATGTAAGGCCCTTCCACGATTTTGGCCTCCAGACGCTTGATGTTGTCCACCTCTACCCAGAGGTAGGTGCCCATTCCCTTGGGGCCGTCCACACCCTTCGCGTTGCCCAGCAGCAGGGAGTAGTTGCCGTTGTCGCCGTCGAACCGGGCCAGAGTCAGGTTGCCGTGTTTGGCCTCGGCAGTGATGGCGCCGGGGTAGTCAAAGGCCAGCGGGTAGGTGATGCAGGGCCTGCACCCTGCCACACTGAGGGGCCAGGGGCCGCAGTGCTGCAACAGTTCGCCGTTGGGGTTGTCCGGGTGGCGGATGGTCCAGTCCGCGAAAAAGCTGCGGGTGTCGTCGTTGGCGGCGGCCTCCACCAGCAGGGCGGTGACAGCGCCGTGAATGTCCGTTTCGCAGACCACGGGGATGCCCTTGTCGTTGAGCAGGGCGTTGGCGGCACAGGGCATGATGCCCAGCTCGCTTTGCAGGACGTTCCAGCACTGGATGGCTCCGGCGTTGCAGTGGTATTTGCCCATGAGCCGCTCCATGGCCACAGCCAGGCCCGCAATGTTGGTCAGCTGCTCCTCGGTGACGTTGATGTCCATCTTCTCCCGGCAATAGGCAATGGTCTGGGCCACCTCGTCTCCGTCCGCGATGGCCCGCTTCACCTCGGAGGTCAGCTCCGGCAGGGGGATGGGCGCCAGCTGGATGTTGAACTTCTCCAGCAGCTCTCCCTCATTGCACATGGTGGACCAGAAGTCGAAGGGCCGGGGGCCGATTTGCAAAATCTTGATGCTGCGGAAGGTTTTGACCACGTTGCACACGGCCAGAAAGTCCCGCAGGCCCCGCTCGAACACCGGGTCATTCAGGCGGCAGTTGGTCAGGTAGGTGAAGGGGACGCCAAACCTGCGCAGCACCTTTCCGGTGGCAAACAGGCCGCATTGGGTGTCCCGCAGGCGGACGCCGTTGGGTTCCGGGCGCTCATCCAGGGGCCCCCACAGCAGCACCGGCACCCCCAGGTCCTTGGCCAGCCGGGCGCAGATGTACTCCGTGCCGAAGCTGCAGTGGGCCAGCAGCAGGCCGTCCACCCCGGCAGCCCGGAACTTTTCCAGCGCTTTCAGCCGATCCTCTTCGTTGTAGAGCAGGCCCTCCTCGTTGATGTCGTCGATGTCCACGAAGCTGACGCCCAGCTCCCGCAGGCGGTCTGCGGTCAGGCCCCGGTATTTCACCGCGTCCGGGGCGCTGAAGATGCTTCGGCGGGTGGGCGCGTAGCCCAGAACAATGTTTGCCATATGATAGCTCCTCCGTTCAGATTTGATAGCTTAAGAATGCCAACGAAGGGACTTAACTGCAATTTAGAATTAAGTTGATTTCAGAAGATGATTGACTTAATTCACTTAATCTGTTATGCTGTGAAAAACGATTGCAGGAGGAGTCATCATGGCGGTAACGGCAAAGGAGCTGGCAAAGGAGCTGGGCCTCTCAGCGGCGGCGGTCTCCATGGCGCTGAACGGCAAACCCGGCGTCAGCGCGGCCACCCGGCGGCGGGTGCTGGAACTGGCCGAGGCCCGGGGCTACGACATGACAAAGACCGCCGCCGAACGACCCCAAAGTGAGGTGGGAACCATCGCCCTGGTGGTCTACCGCAAACACGGCGCAGTGCTGACGGACACGCCCTTTTTCTTCGAGGTGATCTCTGGCATTGAAAACGCCTGCGCCGAAGCGCATTACAGCCTGAACATCCAATATCTGAATGGGGATACGCCCATCGAGGAGCGGTTTCGCCGGTTTCCCTATTGCGGCGGCATGATTTTGTTGGCGACTGAGATGAAAAAGGGGGATTTCGCGCCCTTTGCAAAGCTGAAACTCCCTCTGGTGGTACTGGACACCTACTATGAAAACCTCCCCTATGACTGCGTCCTCATCAACAACTTTCAGGGGGCGTTTACGGCGGCGGATTACATCATGCGCAAGACCCACGCCCAGGCGGGCTACCTGCGCTCCTCTTACCCCATCGGCAATTTTGACGAGCGGGCGGACGGCTTCTTCAAGGCCGTCCGGGAGAACGGCTACTCCGCCTCCCGCTCCCAGGTGCTGTCCCTGGCTCCCTCCATGGACGGCGCGTACCACGATATGAAGCACCTGCTGGAGCAGGGCGAGATCCCCGCCCGGTGCTATTTTGCGGACAACGACCTGATCGCGGCAGGGGCCATGAAAGCGCTGAAGGAGTTGGGCTACCTGATCCCCCAGCAGGTGGCGGTCATCGGGTTCGACGATATGCCGGTGTGCAGCTACACGGAACCGACCCTCTCCACGGTGCAGGTGCCGAAGCAGTACATGGGCCAGCAGGCAGTGCTGCGGCTGCTCCATGTGATGCAGACCGGGGACCGCTGCAGGGTGAAGCTGGAGGTCAATACCAGATTGGTGAAGCGGGGGTCGGTGTAAAGAACATAAAAATGCCGCCGGGCAGAACTGCCCGGCGGCGGGGAAAGCAGAAGCTCTGTCATCACGAGTTGGCTGTTTCGATGAAGTAAGCGCCTCCCAGCTTGAAAGAGTTGTTTACACCGCCTCCTGTGCCAGTTTCCGGTTCCACCGGAGGCAGAAAAACACGCCTGCGGCAATCGAAAATACCAGCGTAACAGCAGAGGCAAAGGCGATGCCGTACATCCCAAACAGCCGGTCCATTAGCAGCAGGATAGGAAGATAAAAAATTCCCTTGTCCATGAGGGCGACAAGCGTGGCATAGGACGCCTTGCCGGTGGACTGCAAAAAGGTCTGGCAGAGCTGGCATATCCCGTAAAACGGCCCTATTATGATGGAGGCAAAAATCATCACTGAGCCATAGGCAATCACTTCTGCATTGTCAATAAACAGGGCAAGGATTTGCTGCCGGAACAGGAAGCAGAGCAAGGAGATTGCACTGCCCAGCAGCGCCGTGAAGAGTGCCGTGGAGCGGATGATTTGACCGACTCTCTCCCGATTCCCTCTGGCGTGATTGAAGGAGATGGCAGGCTGTAACCCCATACAAATTCCCATCAGCAGCATGGACAGCAGCATACCGGCCTTTCCAGCCACACCTTGGGCTGCCAGCGCCACCGAGCCGTAAGCGATCATTCTGTTGTTGGCAACGATATTGGAAACGCTCATCAACAGGGTGCTGCAAGCCAGGGGCAATCCCAAAGAGAGGATGGAGGGCAGTACATTCAGAGACAGGTATTTTGGGTGCAGAGAAAACGCGGGCTGCTTGCGGAGGATGTAATAGAGCAGGTAGCAAGCGCTAAAGGCATTGCCCAGCACCGTCGCCAGCGCCGCGCCCTCCACGTCCATCGAAAGGCCCAGGATAAACACCGCGTCCAGGACGATATTTGACACCGTACCCAACAGGTTGGAGATCATGGATTCCACTGCTGCGCCGTCGGCGCGGATAATGTTGCAGAATACATTGTTGAACATAATGACCGGTGCGCCGATGCCAATGATGCGCATATACCCGATCACATAGGAGAGCGTCTCCGCGTCGGCCCCCAGCAGCAGCGCTATCGGCCTGACCCCGATGGTCAGCACTGCCAAAATGACGCCGCCCAAGACCAACGAACCGTAACAGCAGAGGCTGGTGCAGGCCCGGATCTGCTTTGTTTCCCCTCTGCCCAGGGCCAAGGAAATGACAGTGCAGCCGCCGCTCCCCAAAAGCGTCCCCAAACCGGAGAGAATGGAGAAGGCAGGACCGCACAGGGACAGAGCGGCGATTTTTGCCGGGTCGCCGGTCTGCCCGATGAACAGGGTGTCCGCCATGTTGTAGACCACCATGACCAGCATGATAATGATGGTCGGCAGGCACAGATTCAGCAGCAGCTTTGGATAGGAGGCGCACTCCAGCAAGTCTTGATTTTTGTTCATTCCCTGATGTCTCCTTTCAGTGTTCGTTGCATAAATGCTGTTTCTCGAAAAATGTTGTATATTTTCTCTTCTTATGTTAGTATAAAGATATCATTGAAGCTGAACAACCAACATTTTTCTCGGAATCTGACGTTATGCGACTTTTTCAGGGAAATCTGTGCGGAACAACAGAAAATCGTCAAATATGTGGAGAGAGGGACAGACATGGCAGAGGATGCACGGGTTCGGTACACCAAGATGATGATACAGAACAGCTTTATGCAGTTGGTGAAGGAAAAACCCTTTGGAAAAATCAAGCTGAAAGAGGTGTGCGCCCTGGCGGGTATCAATCACTCCACCTTTTATCGGTATTACAAGGATATTTACGATTGGAAAGAACAGATAGAGGCTTCCTGTCTGGAGAGAACAACATCAATCGTCAATCGCTCCAGCGCAACCAACATACGAGACCTTCTGGTGGAACAGCTCTATGATTTTCAGTCTTCCAAGGAACTGTATGCCATGTTGGTTTCGGAAAACTTCGGGAGCACTGTGATCCTGCAAGCCTACGCCATCTGCCTGGAACACGCGGAGAGCGTCTTGAAGGACACCATTTCATCCAATCCACAGGGAACAAAAAAGTGGGATTGCTATTACATGATCTGCGGGACAGCCGGTATACTGGAGTGCTGGGTCAGGGACGGCATGACGGAACCACCAGAAGTGGTTGCCGATTACATTGTGAAACACATCTACGCAGTGCTTTCTTTTTGATGGCAATCTGATATAGCGTTCGAGGCCGGAGAACCGCTTTTGGCTGTTCTCCGGCCTCTTTTCCTTTGTTTTGAAGTTTTTATCCCCAGGGATTCTCCGTGGGATAGGGCAGGCTCTTGGGCTGGTTATAGGCGATGTCCTCCACGCCCAGGAACTTGAACACCTCATAGAGATACTTGCCCACATGGGAGAAGGCCACCGCGCCGTGGTGGGGGTAGCGCTTCTGCACCAGCACATGGCGGTAGAACCGGCCCATCTCCGGGATGGCGAACACGCCGATGCCGCCGAAGGAGCGGGTGGGTACGTCCAGCACCTCGCCCTGGGCGATGTAACTGCGCAACTTGCCCTCGCTGTCGCACTGGAGGCGGTAGAAGGTGATGGGGCTGGCGGCGATGTCGCCCTCCAGCGTACCGCGGGTGAAATCCGGCTCGCTGTCCTGCGGCTCCAGCAGGCGGTGCTGGATGAGCTGATATATCCAGCTCGTTTTCCACGGTGATGGGGCACTCGTAGAGGCCCTCGCCATAGGCGGCCACGATGTTTTTCCGGCGCTGGGTGGACAGAGCGATGGGGAAGCAGTCCCGACTGACGGCGATAATGCCCAGCTTGACGGTGGGAATATTGTTACTTACCATTGGGGATTCCTCCTTGTGTAAATCCGTGTACATCAGTCAAATGTTGCTGGAAATGTCGATATTGATTCCTGTTAGGCCGATGTGCGCGCCCTGACTGGCCTCGTCAGAATCCGGGTGGGCCAGCAGCCACTTGTTAGCGGCCCAGAGCAGCGCGTCGTCGCTGCCGTAGATCTTCATTCCCTCCGGCTTGGGACCGTTGGTGCCTCTGGGCAAGGCCACCAGCACCTGGAATCCCCTGGCCGGGTCGGTGTGGCAGGGGGCGTAGTGCAAGGTGGTGGCGTAGACCTCCACCATCACCCCGGCGGGGACGCGGAACACCTTCACGTCAGCGGTGTCCAGCACTCCGTCGGTGATTTGGTCCTGCCGGGCCAGCAGCAGGATAAAGTCCGACGTTCCCAGGTTGAACTCGCTGTCCCTGTGGTACTCCAGGCAGTTCAGCCGGGTGTTGTGGCCGTTGCACCAGCCCATCTGGACTGGCATCCCGCCGAACAGGTTCTCGGAGATCTCCGCCGCGGCGGGCAGTTCCTGCAAGTTTTCGTCCTCGGCGGTGTAGACCACGCCCTCCGTCACCGGGGTCGCCGCCAGCGCCGCCATGATTTCCTCCACAGGAAAGTTCTCATGAATCTGTCCGTAAGGTCTAAATTCAGCGTCAAACACAGAGTAAATTTTCATTTCTGTCACCTCTCACAGCAGTTGGGGGAACAGCGCTTTGCAAGCCGGATAAATTTTTCGGAACTGCTGATACCGTTCCTCATACAGCGCCGCCAGTTCCGGGTCAGCCTCCACCGTGTCCACCACATGGACGAGGCTGTCGCAGACTGCCTTGACGGTTGGGTACGTTCCGTCCGCCACCATTGCCAACATCGCGCCGCCCATCCCCGGACCCTGTTCGGACTCGACGATTTCAAGCGTGACGTTCAGCACATTGGCGCAGATAGTTTTCCATAGGGCACTTTTCGCGCCGCCGCCGCAGTTTTTGCTGCGCTCGATAGTGATTCCTTGCGCGCGGGCCACCTCCAGGCTGCCCCGGATGCCGAAGGCCACGCCTTCCAGTACCGCCTGAGTCAGGTCGGCGCGGGTGGTGTCCATGGTCATCCCGATGAAGGTACCGCGGGCGTTGGTATCGTTGATGGGGCTGCGCTCCCCCATCAGATAAGGCAGGAAAAAGACGTGATTTTTCCCCAGCTTGTCCGCCGTGATGGGGGCCTGTTCTGCGCCGTAATCCTCCGTCTGGAAGATGTCCTCCATCAGCCACTTGTTGCAGCTTGCGGCGGAAAGCATACAGCCCATCAGGTGATAATTTCCGTCTGCATGGGCGAAGGAGTGGAGGGCGTTCTGCGGGTCCACGCCGAACTTCTCGCTGGAAATAAAAATCGTCCCGGAGGTGCCCAGGGAGATGTTACAGGCCCCCTCGCCCACGGTGCCGGTTCCCACTGCGGCGGCGGCGTTGTCTCCGGCTCCGGCGGCAACCACTACCGTCTCCGGGAGGCCCAGCTTTTTTGCCATATCCGGCAGAAGCGTCCCAACTGGCTGGTAGGATTCAAAAATTTGGGCTATTTGAGACTCTTTCACTCCACAAATCTCCAGCATTTCCTTCGACCAGCACTTGTGCGCCACGTCAAAGAGCAGCATCCCAGAGGCGTCGGACACGTCGGTGCAGTGGACGCCGGTGAGCTTGTAGTTGATAAAATCCTTGGGAAGCATGATTTTGTCGATTTTAGCGAACAGATGCGGTTCATTCTCCCGCATCCACAGCAGCTTGGGGGCGGTGAAGCCCGCAAAAGCGATGTTAGCGGTGTGCTGAGAAAGTTTTTCTTTCCCCACTACGTTGTTCAGGTAATCCACCTGCTTCGCGGTGCGCCCGTCATTCCTGAGGATGGCGGGGCGGATGACGTTGTCATCCCTGTCCAGCACCACCAGGCCGTGCATCTGGCCGCACGCTCCGATACCCTCTACCTGAGCAGCGTCGAAACCCGCCAACAGCTCCGGTATCCCCTCCTCCACGGCGGAGAGCCAGTCCTCCGGGTTTTGCTGGCTCCAGCCGGGGTGGGGGAACTCCAGCGGGTAGTTCTTGGAGACGATGTGTAAAATTTGACCTGTTTCGTCCATCAGCAGCAGTTTGGCCGCTGAGGTACCCAGGTCGATTCCGATGTAGAGCATAAATGGGCCTCCTTTTTACCGCAGACTACCAGGCATATCCAGGCTCTCCTTTGGTATCCGCTTTTACATTTTTCGGTCTACAGCAACAGGCAAAAGGTGATTGAAAATTCCTTTTGCATCTCAATATTGCGTTTTTCATTCCTAATGAATGCAACTTCTACCTGTGCCAGAATGAGAGGCTATCTTCTTTTAGCAGTCGATCTCCGAAAGTGCTTCCATATCCCCGATCAGTGTAAAGTCCGGATGCATCTGAAGAATAGATGCCGGCACCTGCGGTGTCACTGCACGAAGAAAGCCTCTTTGATGATCGCCGCCTTGCTGCGTCCGTTCACCACCATCAGCACCTTGTGTGCCTGCATAATTGTCTTGATTCCCATCGTATAAGCCTGACGCGGCACCTCATTCATAGTATCAAAAAAGCGGGCATTTGCTTCAATCGTGCTTTCCGTCAGGTTTACGCAGTGTGTCCCAAGTTCAAAAGCCGCTCCCGGCTCATTGAACCCGATATGGCCATCTCTACCTTCCGTTGCTTCATGAAGGTATTGATACTCTCACCGACCTCTGCCTGAAATCGTCGGCTCATGTAATAAGGTGTGTATCCCAGTTCAGCAGCCATAGACGGAAGATGTGTCGTTACAGGCTTCAATCCGTTGGATGTAGTAGTCCGACATATTATATCCGCCTTCGGGGGACATTCCCCCAAGTATTGATGCCCGACTGCACAGGATGACAAGGGTAAGTGCCTCGTTTTTCGCTTGACGGAGTGGATCGTCAATGCTGAGCGTTCCAACCATTCCCTGGGTATTTCGAGAGATAACTGCATTTACATCTTCCAAATTACCGGCTCGCATCTGTTCGAACAGTTCACGCTCCAACAGCCATGTTCCATGCCTGTACTACCTTCCCATCGTTCTTCTGCCGGTGAAGGCTCATCCACGGCTTCAATAAAGGTGCTGATATCGTCAGTTGCAATTTGCTCTCCCGTCACGCAGTAATGGAGCATGACGCCACAGCTAAATGCGCTTCCTAATGCTATGGTGGGTACCAAAGCCATCTGATTTAACAGAGCATCTGTCAAATCGTGTTTCAGCTTCATTTTGGAGCACAGGTTATAAAGATACTCCTCCGATGCTTCCACTGTAAAAGCTGGCCCCAGCAGATGCACCTCTCGCAAAGCTTCCCCTTCAAATCGGCCTGCGGCAACCCATGCAATTCCCAACTTATCATTGACGATGATTGGCAATCGGCTGTGCGTAAAGTGATCTTTCACAGCCTGGCTGCTGGCACTGATGGTAAAAAGTCTGCAAAAAACTGTTGCGCAAGGTACGGGGTATCGGGCGAGAACCCGGTTCGCTAAGTTTTTCAATCTCCCGGAGCTGATGAACCTGTTCAAAGAGGTGGCCGACATCAAGACCAGCGACCAGTTGAATTTGCCGGTGCCGGAGGCACACTTTGAGACTGTGGTGAGACTGTGGTGGTAAAGCCCTCGGACATTCAGAAGGAGATGGTGGCGTCCCTGTCGGAACGGGCGGCGAAAATCCACGCCCGTCTGGTTGACCCGTCGGAGGACAATATGCTCTGCATCACCTCGGACGGGCGCAAAATCGGGCTTGATCAGCGGCTGATGAACCCGCTGCTGCCAGACGGTCCCGGCAGCAAGCTCAACGCCTGCGTGAACAACGTGTTTCGCATTTGGCAGGAGGGGACGCCGGGCAGACTGACCCAGCTCCTGTTCTGTGATATGTCCACACCCAAGGGGGACGGCAGCTTCAATGTTTACGACGACATCAAGAAAAAAACTCGTATAAGGGAAGGATAAGAATATGACGTTATTGAAGTTACCGTTGAAGCTGGTCGCCTTACCCGTGGCGCTGGCTGTCACCATTGCAAAGTGGGCAGGTGTGTTTCTGACCAGTTTTGCCGGGGCGATTTTCTATCTCCTGTCCGGCCTGTGCTTTGTGATTACCGTCCTCGGCTACTTGATGGGGATTTGTACCGGCGGAGAGGCGGCGGAAGTGCTCGTGATGGGATTTGTGGCGTTCGTCCTGCCCTTCGCCGCCGGATGGGTGATTGGGGTTGTTGATTCATTGAGCGATTCCCTGTGGGACTTTATCAAGTCGTGATGACTTCAAGAAGTCCGGGTACAGTAAAAAAATTCCTGGAGGAACACCGGGAGGAGATCACCCTCCACAAAGCGGCAAAGGCGGCATTCAACCAGCTTGACAGCACTGGTACGCAGGGAAAAGGGAGAACAAGAATCCCCACAATTAAGCAGCTCAACCAGGAGTACGCCCAGGTGCTGAGTGGGAAGAAAGCAGCCTATGCGGAGTACCGTGAGGCCAGGAAACAGATGCAGGACTACCTTATCGCCCGAAAAAATGTTGCAGCGATTTTGGGCGTGGAGCAGGAACAGGAGGAACAGCGCAGGCAACAGGAACAGCAGCAGAATACAGGCAGGTAACAAGAACCGGCAGGTCGTCACAGAAACTTGTGGCGACCTGCCGTTTTTTTCAGAAGTTATATATGACCGGCCTTTCAAAATCACCCTTGCCGGTAGACTTGAGGCGTTATGCCGGTATTCTTTTTAAAAACGGCACAGAAATAGCTTTCCGAGGAAAAATTCAGAAAACTGCTGATTTCGGCCAGACTCATATCACTTTCCAGCAAAAGCCGTTTTGCTTCACGGATTTTCTCTTCCTGGATAAATACCCCAATGGTTTTTCCGGTTTCTTTTTTGAAATGAGTGCTGAGATAGGCGGCATTCATTCCCAGTTCTTCTGCAAAAACGCTGGTACTCAGTTTTTCAGTAATATGGCTTTTGGTATACTGCGAAATGCGCCGCACCAGGATAGAACCGGAAGAAAGCTCTAACAGTTCGGCATTCATTTTTGTGTACTCCTGAATCAGCGCATAAAAACATTCGGTCAGTTCGGGCATGGACTGAGCGGCCAGAATCTCTTCCAGAAATCGGTTATAAGTTGCGTTCGCCCGCGTGTAATCTACACCACTTTGCATAGCCTGCCGGGAAGCAATCATGTTTGCAGTCGATATATAGATTTTGACCGAGATAAGATCGTTGGGTTCTCCTATTTTGAGCGGCAGGATGACTTCCCGATAAAGCTTTTTGATCGCAGAAAGGTCGCCCTGTTGGATACAGGTCAGAATCTGGTGCTCCAGGTCCGGATTGCTGTAGCCCTCTTCTTCCTCTATGATGTGCGTTTTAACTTTGTAGGGCAGATTCCATTGGAACTCCGGCTGTGGGATGTCCTCAGGGATGCTCAGATCAAGAAGCCGGCAGAGAAGCTGAATGGATGCTTTTATGCCGGCAATCGAATGCGGGTGGATGCTGTCAAAATACTGCCGGACATTGTCCAGATCCTCGGTCTTTCTGCCGATCCGAATCGTAATCCGAAGCGCCTCGTGTTCTGTACAGTCAATCAGAAGCGTAGGCCCCAGTATGATGGTTGTATCAGTTCCGGGGAGACGAATCCCGGCGAAATACACATCTTCCGGGGTGCAGGCATACCAGACGTTCGGGAGGTTCTCGGACAGGGAAGCGTATAGCAGCAGCGGAAGATTATAGTCCTGCGGCGCCAGCGCGTACCTTTCACGGGTGGTTTTATTTTCAAAGACTGTGACGGGGAGGCGGGTGCTTTCATGGAAGAGCTTCAGCAGGGGAGAGATGGATGTTTGTCTGTCGTTTTTCATAAGGAGCCTCCTATAAAACAGGTTATAGTTGTACATCGTTACTTGTTTTATAAATGATGTGAAAATTATAACACACAACCAAGAAAATTGGTATACCAAAATGCGGCCCGCAGGCTAAAATATTGACAGCAAGCGAAAAGGCAATCACAAAAGGGTGAACAGCCACGCAAAAACAACCATGAAAAAACAACTGCGGGAAAAGGAGAAATGAATGGAGCAAAAAAAGTTGTATAAGCCGTTGGAAGATTCCTATTATGCAGACCCTTATATCGATGTTGAGGAGTGGAGAGATCTTCCAATCCGACATTACTATGTGCATGGCGGGTTTCGCGGAACGGATGTGAACGGCGGCAATGAATGTCGGTTTTGTCTTTATTTCCCGGAGGCGGATGCTTATGAAAATCGCTTTTTTCAGTATCTGTCTCCGGCGCCGGAGGATGAGCACGAGAGCGAGCATCTGACCGGTGAAGACGACAAGATTTCCTTTGCAATCACGCACGGAGCCTATTATGTGGTTTCCAATCAGGGCGGATTTGTTCCTGGGGTCGATTGTGCGAGACCGTACAAAACAAGCGCCAACACAGCGGAATTTAGCCGAAAGGTGGCCATGAGACTGTATCAAACGGAGAAGCGGCCTTACGGTTATGTCTTTGGCGGAAGCGGCGGAAGCTTTAAGACCATCAGCTGTATAGAAATGACGGATGGCGTCTGGGATGGAGCGGCCCCTTATGTACTGGCCAATCCCATGGCAACTCCGAATGTGTTTGCACCGAGATGCCGCGCGATGCGGGTGCTTGGAGAAGATGGAATCGCACGGGTCATTGACAACATGTCCCCCGGCGGAAGCGGGGAGCTCTTTGACGGTTTAAATGAAGAGCAGAGGGAAGCCCTGGCTGAGGCCACCAGAATGGGATTCCCAAAGCGCGGCTGGTTTTCAGCCGATACGATGGGGGAT
>JAJQBL010000124.1 GCA_021203325.1 Clostridiales bacterium
CCTTCCATGAACTCCAGGGAGGCGCCGCCGCCGGTGGAGATGTGGGTCATCTTGTCGGCATAGCCCAGCTGCTGCACAGCGGCCGCGGAGTCGCCGCCGCCGATGATGGTGATGGCGTCGGTCTTGCTCAGAGCCTCGGCCACGGCCTTGGTGCCCACGGCAAACTTGTCAAACTCGAACACGCCCATGGGGCCGTTCCAAATCACGGTGCCGGCGTCGGCCACGGCGGCGCAATAGGCCTCGGTGGTCTTGGGGCCGATGTCCAGGCCCTGCCAGCCGTCGGGAATCTCGCCGGTGGCGACAACCTGGCTCTCAGCGTCGGGGGCAAAGGCGTTGGCGGCCACGGTGTCGGTGGGGAGCAGCAGCTTGACGCCCTTCTCCTCCGCCTTCTTGATCATATCCAGAGCATACTGCTCCCAGTCGGCCTCCAGCAGGGAGTCGCCGACCTTGCCGCCCTGGGCGGCCGCGAAGGTGTAGGCCATGCCGCCGCCGATGATGACGGTGTCAGCGATCTCCAGCAGGTTGTTGATGACGCCGATCTTGGAGGAAACCTTGGAGCCGCCCAGAATGGCCACCAGCGGACGCTTGGGATTGGCCAGGGCGCCGCCGATGATGTCCAGCTCCTTCTGAATCAGGAAACCGGAGACGGCGGGGAGGTAAGCGGCCACACCGGCGGTGGAGGCGTGGGCGCGGTGCACCGTGCCGAAGGCGTCGGAGACATAGACGCCGTCCGGGCCGGCCAGGTCGGCCAGAGCCTTGGCGAAGGCGGGGTCGTTCTTGGTCTCGCCCTTGTCATAGCGCAGGTTCTCCAGCAGCAGGATCTGGCTGGGCTGGAGGGCGGCGGCCTTGGCCTGGGCGTCCTCGCCCACGATGTCGGCGGCCATGATGACCTCCTGGCCCAGCAGCTCGGACAGCCGCTTGGCCACCGGCTTCATGCTCAGCTCCGGCTTCCACTCGCCCTTGGGCTTGCCCATATGGGAGCAGGCGATGACGGACGCGCCCTGGTCCAGCAGGTATTGGATGGTGGGCAGGGCGGCGCGGATGCGCTTATCGTCGGTGATGACGCCGCTGCCGTCCTTCGCCATGGGGACGTTGAAATCGCAGCGGAGCAGGACCTTCTTGCCGGCTACATCAATGTCGGTGACGGTTTTCTTGTTGTAGTTCATTTCGGGAATGACTCCTTTCGGTTGATGAAAATGGGGTAAAAAACAAATTTATTAAATAATACCTTCGGGGGAAGGTGTTATTTATGTGGTTGGGAAGACAACGGACGGTGTTTTCCTTCAGCCAGTAGGGGCGCACACTGTGCGCCCGCAGGGATGTTTCCCTTTCCGCTGGGGTCAAAACAGGGAATTGCGTCTTTTCCCCGGCAAAAACGGCAGCGGGAACCAAAGGGCTTGCCGGGCGCACACTGTGCGCCCCTACGGAGTGAGGGGGAAAATGGCTGAATCCCACATCGACCGCGGCGGAGGGGTTTCTAACAGCCGCCGGCCGCCATCTCCCCCTCCCCCGTCAATCCGGGAAAGCCGTTCTGCCGCAGCGCCTCATAGAGCAGCACCGCCGCGGAGTTGCTGAGGTTCAGACAGCGGACGTTGGGCAGCATGGGAATCCGGACGCACCGGTCCGCATACCGCAGCCGGAGCTCCTCCGGCAGGCCGGCGGTCTCCTTGCCGAAGAACAGCCAGTCCTCCGGGCCGTAGGCCACCTGGGTATAGCCCTGAGGGGCCTTGGTGGTGGCCAGCCAAAGGTGACCCTCCGCCTCCGGGTGGCGGGCGAAGAAGTCCTCCAGGCCGTCATATTCGGTGACGGAGACCTTGTCCCAGTAGTCCAGCCCGGCCCGGCGCACCCACTTCTCGCTGATCTCAAACCCCAAAGGGCGGATCAGGTGGAGGCTGGCGCCGGTGACGGCGCAGGTGCGGGCGATGTTGCCGGTGTTCTGGGGAATCTCCGGCTCCACTAAAACGATATGTAACATATACGACCCACACTCCTCTGGCAGACACTCATATTCTAGTCTATTTTATTCGGAAAATCAACAGGAAATACCGAATTTGCCCCCATATTTTTTCAATTATTTTCGCCACGGGGAGGCCGGAGGGGAATTTCCCGGCAAAAGGGGGCGAAAATCCGCATTTTTCACAGCCGAAAGGCCCTGCCTCAGCCCTTTCTGCGCCGCCATTCGGCCACCGCCATCTCGTCGCACCGGTTGTTGTAGGGGTTGTCGGCGTGGCCTTTGACCCAGTGGAGGCGGAGGGTGTGCCGGTCGCACAGGGCCAGCAGTCGCTCCCACAGGTCGGGGTTCAGGGCGGGCTTTTTGTCCGCCTTGACCCAGCCCCGGCTCTGCCAGCCTTTGGCCCAGCCCTTGTCCAGGGCGTCGATGACGTATTTCGAGTCGGAGTACAGCTCCACGGCGCAGGGCTGTTTCAGGGCCTCCAGCCCTTTGATCACCGCCGTCAGCTCCATGCGGTTGTTGGTGGTGGCGTCCTCCCCGCCGGACAGCTCCAGGGTATGCTCCCCGTACAGCAGGATGGCCGCCCAGCCCCCGGGGCCGGGGTTGCCGGAGCAGGCGCCGTCGGTGTATAATGTGACAGTTTTCAAGGGATACAGCTCCTTTTTGGTGTTTTTCCTCTTTAGACAGGGACGGATAAGGAAAACAGGTTGTTAGCCTCCCGGCGGGAATAGTACTCCTTAGACAATATGTAATGACCTCCGATTTGTAGAAACGTGGATTTACCTGTA
>JAJQBL010000085.1 GCA_021203325.1 Clostridiales bacterium
TAGGTCTGGAAAAACCACTCCACATCCTGTATAATAGGAGACAGCTATGCAGCGCCTGTAGGGCGCTCTAAAAATTGATAAAGGAGTGCATCACGAATGAGAACGTATGCCTTTGGTGTGGACATTGGCGGGACAACGATTAAGATGGGTCTGTTTAAGACGGACGGCACCCTGCTGGAGAAGTGGGAGATTCCCGCCCGCACCGAGCTGGACGGGGTGAACATCCTGCCGGACATCGCCAAAGCCGTCACCCTGAAGATGAAGGAGCTGGATATTCCCTCCTATGAGGTTAAGGGAATCGGCATCGACGTGCCCGGCCCGGTGGGGGAGGACGGCACGGTGTACAAGTGTGTCAACCTGGGCTGGGGCACCTTCAACGTGGTGGACCGGATGAACGAGCTGCTGCCCACCATCCCCAACGTGGCCTGCGGCAATGACGCCAACGTGGCCGCCCTGGGCGAGATGTGGATGGGCGGCGGCAAGGGCCATGACAGCATCGCCATGTTCACCCTGGGCACCGGCGTCGGCGGCGGCCTTGTCATGAACGGCAAAATCGTGGCCGGCAGCCACGGCGCCGGGGGCGAGGTGGGCCATATGTGCGTCAACCCGGCGGAGACGGTGCCCTGCGCCTGCGGCAACTACGGCTGCCTGGAGCAGTACGCCTCCGCCACAGGCATTGTGCGGATGGGCAAGCTGATGCTGGAAGCGTCGGACAGGCCCTCCATGCTCCGGGGGATGGAGGACATCTCCGCCAAGGACATCTGCGACGCCGCCCGGGAGGGGGACGAGGTGGCCCTGAAAATCGTGGACCGCTGCGGCGAATATCTGGGCCGGGCCATGAGCGCCGTGGGCGTGACTATGGACCCGGAGATCTACGTCATCGGCGGCGGCATGAGCCGGGCCGGGGCCGTCCTGATCGACGCCATCGTGAAGTATTTTGAGCGCTATGCCTTCCATGTGTCCAAGTCCACCCCCATTGTGGTGGCGGAGCTGGGGAACGATGCCGGCATTTACGGCTGCGCCAGGATGATTCTGTAAGAAACGTGATTTGTTTTTTCAGCGGCATGGCCTGTGCCATGCCGCTCTGTTTTACCCTCCGGCCGTCACAGCCCCTTCCAAAATCCGGGCGCGGATGGAAAAATAATCCGCCTGACCGCAGCTCTGGGCCAGGGTGTCATTAAATTCGATATAGAAGCAGTCCTCCAGCAGGAGCTGTCGGGCGGCGGCCTGGGCGCGGAGGGCCTCGGCCTGGCGGTTCAGACAGTCGGCCTGAGATTCTCCCACCGGGATGCGGCTGTATCGGCAGAGGTAGTCCCCGGCGGGGATGCACCCGTCGCCGTCCTTCCGCTTCTGAAAGAGGAACCGCCTGCCCTGGCGGATGCAGAGGCCGGTGTAGGGGCCGTCCGTCAGGTAGTTCACAATGACCCGCTCCTCCGGAGCCCGGGCCGGTTCCGTCTCAAAATCCAGCAGAAGGGCGTAGGGCTCCGCCGGACAGGACAGAACGGGATACCCTTTGTCCAGGTACCGCTGAAAGAGCCGGTTGCTGTCCAACACGCTTTGGAGGAGGCCCTTCCGCTGCTCCAGCTGCCGGATCAGCCGGTCAATTTCCCGGTTCTGCGCCTCCAGAAACCGGTTCATCATCCCGGTGTCCCGGCTCTCCAGACAGGCTCTGATGTCCTTCAGGCTGACCCCCAAATCCCGCAGTGTCACGATCAGCGCCAGCTGATCCAGCTGGTTGACGGCGTAGTAGCGGTAGCCGTTTTCACCGACATGGCTGGGGCGGAAAAGCCCAATTTCATCGTAATAGTGCAGGGTGCGCTTATTCAGCCCGGCCAGCGCCGCAAAGTCGCCGGTTTTGAAGTAGAAGCCGGAAAATTTTTTCACGGTTTGGTCACCGCCTCTTGACCTTACAGTAACTGTAGGGTTTATACTCTCATTATAAAAGGAGGCGTCGGAAAATGCAAGAGAAATCGCTGACAGAGGGCCCCGTCGGCAGGGGCCTGCTGCGGTTCGCCCTGCCTGTGGTGCTGAGTATGCTGGCCGCCCAGTGCTACACCCTTGCGGACACCATGATCGTGGGGCTGAAACTGGACGCCAACGCCCTGGCGGCGGTGTCCAACGCCTCCACCCTGCTGATGTTCTTTCTGTTCCTCTCCGGGGGGATGGAGCTGGGGGGCAACCTGCTGGTGGCCGCCCGGAAGCCGGTCTCCACCGGGGAGGCCCTGTCCGGCCTGATCTACAACCTGCTCTTTGTGGACGCGGTCATCGGTCTGGCTATGCTGGGCCTGGGGCTGGCGGCCTTCCGCCCGCTGCTGCGCATCATCAACACGCCGGAGGAGATCGTCGCCCAGGCGCTGCTGTACGGCAGGATCTATCTCTTCGGCCTGCCCGCGCAGATGGTCTACGACTTCTCCCGGCAAATCCTCATCGGCTATGGGGATTCCAAAACGCCGCTGTACTTTGTCCTGTGTACCTCGGTGCTGAACATAGGGCTGGACCTGGTTCTGGTGGAGGGGCTGGGGGTGGCCGGGGCGGCGCTGGCCTCCGCCCTGTCCCAGCTGGCGGGCTGCGCGGGGGTGCTGCTCTGGCTCCGGCGGAGGGTGCTGACCTCCGGGTTCCGCCGCTCCATGCTGAATGTACAGGATATGAAGGAAATCGGCCGGCTGGCGCCCCCCAACACCCTTCAGCAGATGTCCGGCGCCATCGTTTCCGTCCTGAAACAAAGCCTGCTGGGAGGGCTGGGGGTGGCCGCCATTGCGGGGTTCAGCTGCGCCGGCAAGGTGTCCACCTTCCTGATGATCTCCGTTTACGGCACCGCCCAGGCGCTGGTCACCTTCATCGCCCAGAATGACGCCCTGGGCCGGGAAGCGCGCATCCGGGAGGGCATCCGAACGGCCTATCGCATCCTCTTTGTGCTGACCGGGGGGCTGGTGCTGCTCTGTATGCTATTGAACAGGCCCATCCTCCGGCTGTTCTCCGGGGACAGCCAGGTCATCGCCTACGGTTCCACCCTCCTGACCTTTGAAGCGCCGTCCTATCTGCTGGCCGTGGTGCGGCACGTCCAGGAGGCCCGGCTCCGGGGGCGGCAGAGGATGCTGCTCTATCTGGTTTCCAGCATCTCCACCATGGCGGTGAACGTTGCGGCCTGCATGATGCTGGTGCTCTACACCGGATATGCCGGGTTTTACCTCTCCACCTACATCAGTACGGCATGGAGTGTCGTCCTTTCCGTCCTGCTGGTGCGGCGGGCCGGGGCGTGAGGGGACGTTGGCGTCACAGCAACTGTGAACGAAAACCGGGAGGATTGCCAGTAACAGGCAATCCTCCCGTGTGTTTTGCAATGAATGGTTCAGGGTTTCCCCAACGTGCGGTCACTGTAGGCCAGGGTGCCCAGGCCCTCCACATACGTCTGGTATTGGATGCCCCGGGGTGTTTCCTCCCTGGTGACCCAGCCGTGCTCCGGGTCAGACAGGGCACGCTGGCAGGCGTCCGCCATATGCCGGACAGCGACATTTTCCAAATCGGTGACAAAGTGGCCGCTGAACACATGGTCAAACTCGTCCATCCGACCGGCCAGTCGTTCCATGGCGGCCCCCATGGTGGCTACGGAGGCGCACGCACGGTAGGGGTTGTCCGGCCCGATGCTGCCGACGCCCACCCGCATACTGACGATGTCGTCGCCGGCGAAGAATACCCGGTCCTTTTTGTCCAGATAGCCGGCGTGGCCGGGGGTGTGGCCGCCCAGATGCACCAGTTCCACCTCATGGCCGCCGCCCAGGTCAAAGGTGTAGCCGTCGGGGCAGCCGACGATCTCATAGGGCCGGAAGCCGATCAGGTCATCCCGGTCAAACTCCGTCCAGATGCAGCGGCCGGTGTCCTCCTCAAAGAGGTAATCCCACAGATGCTCATCCAGGGCCTGCATGCTGGGCACCTCGTATTCATGGCAGTAGATGCGGTCAAACTGGGCGTCGCCGTAGGCGTGGTCAAAGTGGCAGTGGGTGTTGACCACATAGAGCTCCTTGCCGCCGGTGAGCTTGTCGCACAGCCCTTTCAGGTCGCCCAGGCCGAAGCCGGTGTCCACCAGCAGCGCCCGCTCCGGCCCCACCACCAGATACATCCAGACATCGCCCATGCCGTCCAGGCTTTCCGCCAGAAGGCCGTAGATGTTTTCGCGGAACCGGTAGACCTCCACATAGGGGTCGATGTCATAGACCGTTTTCGTCTTGTCCCGCTCCCGCAGGAGCTTCATGTAGGCCCAGCAGGTGTCGGAGATGGGCTCCACCTGATAGACCCGCCGGGTCCGCACCTCAGAGCGGAGGGGGAGATTCTGGCGGCACCGCTGCGCCTCCGGAATCCGGGTATGTTCCTTTTCAAAGCCGGGCTGTTTCTTCTGATTGTTCATATCTCTGCCTCCGGAAAATGATAGTATATTATAATGTATAACTCCATTTTACACGGATTTTCCGGCGGCCGCAAGCTGTTTTTTGAAAAAACGCAGCAAAGCGCTATTTCATAAACTGGTCGATGGCCTTTTCCAGGTCCTCGATGGCCTGCAAATTGCCCTCCTCCACAGCGTCCACGATACAGTGCTCAATGTGATCCTTCAAAATCACCCGGCCGGTGCTGGTCAGAGCGGAGCGGACGGCGGCCAGCTGAATCAGCACTTCGGAGCAGTCCTGCCCGTCCTCCACCATCTGCCGGACGTGTTCCAAATGGCCGATAGCCCGGGAGAGGCGGTTCAGCACCGCTTTGGTGCTGGTGTGCTCGTGCTTGTGGGGGACGCCGGCCTCGTGCAGCTGTCTGTGTTCTTCCTCTGTCATTTTGGCACCTCCCGGCATGGTTTTCGGCCTTATTCTATCAGAAACCATAAATTTTGCAAGCCCCGGCGGGGGACACCGCCTGTTCAATCGTCCTCCGCCATCAGCCTGGCCCGGAGGCCGCTGTACCGCCGGGTCTGCCGGTCATTGGCCACCATTTTGGCAATGACCCCTTCCTCCCCCACGATGATGAGCAGGTCCTTCGCCCGGGTGATGGCGGTGTAGAGGACGCCCCGGGTCAGCAGCTTGGGGGCGCCGTTGACGGCGGCCAGAATCACCGCCCGGTATTCGCTGCCCTGGGCCTTGTGTACCGTCATGGCGTAGGCCGGTTCCAGCTCGGACAGCATATCGGAGGTGTACTCCGCCACACGGCCCTCAAAGTTGATGGTCATCAGCTCGCTGCGGCTGTCGATGGATTCAATCACGCCGATGTCCCCGTTGAAGATGCCCATGCCGCCCTTGCTGCCCCGGTGCTCCCGCCACATGATGTCGTAGTTGTTCCGAATCTGCATGACCCGGTCCCCCTCCCGGAAGGTGAAGCCGCCGTACTGCTTCTCCCGCTTGTCCGGGGCGGGGGGATTCAGCGCCGCCTGGAGGGCCGTGTTCAGGTTGCCGGTTCCGGCGATGTACTTCCGGGTGGGGGAGAGGACCTGAATCTGGTCGGCGGGAATCCCCATGTTCCGGGGCAGCCGCCGGACGCACAGGTCCACGATGGTCTCCACCGCCTGCTCCGGGTCGGGCCTGCGGAGAAAGAAGAAGTCCTTCCCCCGGTTGTGGAGGTCGGGGCACTGCCCCTGATCCACCGCATGGGCGTTCATGACGATGGCCGACTCCTGGGCCTGCCGGAAAATCTCCGTCAGCCGCACCAGGGGGATTTTCCCGGAGCGGATCAGATGGTCAAAGAGCTGCCCCGGCCCCACGCTGGGGAGCTGGTCCGGGTCCCCCACCAGCACCAGGCGGCAGCCGCCCTTCAGCGCTTTCAGCAGGGAGGCCATCAGGGGGATGTCCACCATGGACATCTCATCCACAATGACGGCGTCCGCCTCCAGAGGCTCGTCCTCGTCCTTGGAGAAGGCCAGCTGTCCGCTGGCCGGGTCGTAGCCCGCCCCCAGCAGGCGGTGGATGGTGGTGGCCTCCACGCCGCACAGGTCGCTGAGCCGTTTCGCGGCCCGGCCGGTGGGGGCGGCCAGGTCGGTTTTCACCCCGGTGGCCTCAAAGAGGCCCAGAATCCCCCGCAGGGAGGTGGTCTTGCCGGTGCCGGGGCCGCCGGTGAGCAGCATGATTTGGCTCCGGGCCGCCAGGCGCACAGCCTCCCGCTGCTGGGGGGCGTAGGTGATATGCTGGCGCTGCTCCACCTGGTCGATTAGCTTCTCTATGTTGGCAGGGGGGAGCAGCTCCCGCCCCAGCATTTCACGGAGGCGCAGGGCGATGTAACACTCATCCTCGTAGAGGTCGGCCCGGTAGACGGCGGTGAGCCCGGCGATTTCGTCAATGACGATTTCGCCCCGCAGCTGCAGCGATTCCAACGCCTCCTCTAGTGTCTCCAGGGAGGGGGTGCCCTCGCTGCTGCGGAGCAGCCGGGCGGCCACCGGCAGCAGCTTGTCCCTGGGCAGGAACACATGGCCCACGTCCAGGTTGTGGGTCAGGGTGTAGAGGATGCCTGCCTCCACCCGCTGGGGGTCGTCCGCCCGGATGCCCAGCTGGGCCGCCAGGCGGTCGGCGTCGGTGAACCGCACCCCCCACTCCGGGTCCACCAGAAGGTAGGGGTCGCCCTGCACCATTTCAATGGCCCGCGGCCCGTAGTCGTGCCACAGGGGCAGGGCCAGCCCGGCGGGCAGGCTGTGCTGGGAGAGAAACTCCAGCAGGGAGCGCATCCCCGCCTTTTGCAGAAATTCGGACTGGATGGCCCGGGCCTTTTTCATGGAGACCCCCTTGATCTCCGCCAGCTTTTCCGGCTGGGACTCCAGCACTTCAAAAGTGTGGGTGCCGAAGGAGCTGGTCAGCGTTTTGGCCAGCTTGGGGCCGATGCCCTTGATGACCCCGGCGGAGAGGTAGGCCAGAATGGCGTCCGTCTCGGTGGGGAGCTGCTGCTCCCCCCGTTCCGCCCGGAACTGGCGGCCATAGCTGGGATGGCTCTGCCAGCTGCCCTCCAGCAGCAGGCGCATCCCGGTGCAGACCCCCGGCAGGACGCCCACCACCGTCACGGGTTCTCCGTGGCCGGGCTTCAGCCGCAGCACGGAGTAGCCGTTCTCCTGATTCTGAAAAATCACGGCGGAGACGGTGCCCTCCAGCTGGTCCAGTTCCGTATTCGCCATTTGCGTTCACCATCCTCATGCCGCGTGGGAGATTCAATGGCGCTCCGAATCCTCCTGCGGCCTTCGTATCAACAATATGTGGGGTTTCCCCCGGACGGCCCGCAGCAGGCGGGTCCGCCCTTCCTCCGTCAGTCCGCCGTCCGTCACCTCAATGCGGCCCCGCAGCAGGCCGGAGGCGGTCAGCCACCCCAGGGCCCGGAGCGTGGCCTCCGCCTTCACCCCGTCTCCTGCGGCGGAGAGCCGGACGGAGACGGCACAGTCCAGTCCCCCGGACAGCAGCAGCCAGCCGTAAATCATCCACACCAGGCAGCACAGGCCGAAGGCCGCCCCCAGCGCCAGCAATGCAGTCAGCATAAATCCTCACCCCCGGAGCATCCTATGCGTCTGGGGGGCGAATTGCGCATGGTAGAGCGCGAAGTTTAAATTTTCGCTTTTTTGTAGGGGCGGCCCTTGGCCGCCCGCAGGAACCGCCTGCTTACCCCGGGCGGCCACGGGCCGCCCCTACAGAAACGTAAAGAGTTAGGCTTTGCGCTCCAGTAGGAGCTGAAGGAAAGGCTTCGAGTCCCTCTAAAACAGCGACGCCACCCCATAGCTGACGACGCTGACAATGCCCCCGGCGGCCAGCACCCCCAGGGTGATGGCGGGGGCGGCGTTGCGGATGCGCACCCCGGCCAGAGCGGCCAGCATGGAGGCGGTCCAGGCCCCGGTGCCGGGGAGGGGAACGGCGGTCAGGACGAACAGGGCGGCCCCGGCATAGCGGTTCAGAAAGTCCTGATGCTTCGTGCAGTGGCGCTCCAGCCACAGGGCGAAGCGGCCCACCACGCCGCCCCGGTGCCGCATCCACCGCAGCACCCGCTGAAACAGGATCAGAATGGGGATGATGGGGATGCAGTTCCCGATGATGCAGACGGGAATGGCCAGCTTTGGCGCAAGGCCAAATCCTACCGCGATGGGGATGCCCCCCCGCAGCTCCACCACCGGCAGCATGGAGACAAAACAGGAGATGAGAACCTTACAGGCAACGGTGGAGGTGAACCAGGTCCACAGGCCCTGGAGCGCAGCAATCATAGATGAGGCGTCCTTTCTTTCCGTTGTGAGGAAATCGTGGAGAAAGCGGCTGTTTTATGCGGGGTTCTCTAAGACAGGGTGGGGAAGGCCCGGCGGAGCTGGGCCTGGCAGTGCTCCACGGCGCAGTGCAGCGTCAGGGGGGATAGGCCGATGAACTTGTTTTTGCAGTCCTGCTCGGCATAGCTGTCCTCATAGCCCATCAGCCGTTCCAGAGCGTAGGTGCTGTAGAACTGAAAACAGGTCTGGTAGTGTTCCGCCACCCAATCCGTGTTGGGGAAGAGGATGGGGGCCAGCCGCTTTGCCAGCCCTGCGGCCTCCTCCAGCCCGCCGGGGAACAGCCTGGCGGCGAACTCCGGCCGGAACTCATTATAGGCCAGGCCGATCTGCTGCATCTGAAATTGTTCCATATAATTCATGATTTACTCCCTGTCCCGCTGTAAGATGGGGGCCAGATACTGGCCGGTGAAGGACGCCGGGCAGGCGGCCACCTCCTCCGGCGTGCCGGTGCAGACGATTTGCCCGCCCTGGTCGCCGCCCTCCGGCCCCAGGTCGATGAGGTAGTCGGCGCACTTGATGACGTTCAGGTTGTGCTCGATGACCAGCACCGTGTTGCCGCCGTCCACCAGCCGCTGGAGTACGTCGATGAGGCGGCGCACGTCGTCGGTGTGGAGGCCGGTGGTGGGCTCGTCCAGAATATAGAAGGTCTTGCCGGTGGAGCGCTTGGAGAGCTCGGTGGCCAGCTTCACCCGCTGGGCCTCACCGCCGGACAGGGTGGTGGAGGGCTGGCCCAGCTTGATGTAGCCCAGCCCCACGTCATACAGGGTCTCCAGCCGGTGGTGGATTTTGGGCAGGGCCTCAAAGAAGCCCATGGCCTCCTCCACTGTCATGTCCAGCACCTCATAGATGTTTTTGCCCTTGTAGCGAACCTCCAGCGTCTCCCGGTTGTAGCGCTTGCCCTTGCAGACCTCGCAGGGGACGTACACATCCGGCAGGAAGTTCATCTCGATTTTAATCAGGCCGTCCCCCTGGCAGGCTTCGCACCGTCCGCCCCGGACGTTGAAGGAGAAGCGGCTGGCGGTATAGCCCCGGGCCTTGGCGTCCGGCGTGGCGGCGAACAGGTCGCGGATGTCGGTGAAGAGGCCGGTGTAGGTGGCGGGGTTGCTCTTGGGGGTGCGTCCGATGGGGCTCTGGTCGATGCAGATGACCTTGTCCAGATACTCCTCCCCCTCAATGGCCTCGTGCCTGCCGCTGCGGCACTTGGCCCGGTTCAGGTCGGCTGCCAGCCGGTGGTGAATGATGTCGTTCACCAGGGTGGACTTGCCGCTGCCGGAGACCCCGGTGACCACGGTGAAGGTGGACAGGGGGATGCTCACGTCGATATGCTTCAGATTGTGCTCCGTGGCCCCCCGGACGGTGAGCCATTTGCCGCTGCCGGGCCGCCGGGCGGCGGGGAGGGCGATTTTCTTCCGCCCCGCCAGATAGTCCCCGGTGAGGCTGCTGGGGGTGTTCATCACATCCTCCACCGTGCCGGCGGCCACGATTTCGCCGCCGTGGATACCGGCCCCCGGCCCCACGTCGATGAGGTAGTCGGCGGCCCGCATGGTGTCCTCGTCATGCTCCACCACCAGCAGGGTGTTGCCCAGGTCCCGGAGGTTCTTCATGGTGCTCAGCAGCAGGTCGTTGTCCCGCTGATGGAGGCCGATGGAGGGCTCGTCCAGGATATACAGCACCCCCATCAGGGAGCTGCCGATTTGGGTGGCCAGGCGGATGCGCTGGCTCTCGCCGCCGGACAGGGTGGCCGCCTTCCGGGACAGGGTCAGGTAGCCCAGCCCCACGGAGTTCAGAAAGCCCAGCCGGGTCTGAATCTCCTTCAAAATCTGTGCGCCAATGAGCTGCTGCTGATGGGTCAGCTGCAATTCCTGCATGAATTGCAGCTCCTCCTTCACCGGGAGGCCGCAGAACTGGTCAATGCTCAGTCCGCCCACCGTCACCGCCAGCACCTCTTTCCGCAGGCGGCGTCCCTGGCAGTCGGGGCAGGGGCACTCGCTCATGCAGTCCTCAATGTCGGACTTGGAGGCGTCGGAGGCGGTCTCCTGATACCGGCGCTCCAGGTTGGGCACAATGCCCTCCCAGGGCTGGAACAGGGTGCCCTTGCCCCGGGCGTGGTCGTAGTGGAGTTTCAGCTTTTTGCCCTTCGTGCCGTAGAGCACCACGTCCAGAATGTTCTTCGGCAGCTTTTTCACCGGGGTGGCCAGGTCAAAGTCATACTCCTCGCTGAGGGCGTCAAAGTACATCTTGGCGATGGAGTCCCCCTTCACCTTGTTCCAACCGGCGGCCTGAATGGCGCCGTCCGCGATGGACAGCTCCTTATTGGGAATCACCAGGTCGGGGTCCACCTTTAACTGGCTGCCCAGGCCGGAGCAGGTGGGGCAGGCCCCGTAGGGGGCGTTAAAGGAGAAGGCCCGGGGGGACAGCTCCTCAATGGAGATGCCGCAGTCCTCACAGGCGTAGTTCTGGGAGAAGGACAGGTCTTTGTCCTCCCGCACAAGGTTCACCACCACCAGCCCGCCGGACAGCTTGCTGGCGGTCTCGCAGGAGTCGGTGAGCCGCCGGGTGATGTCAGAACGCACCACCAGCCGGTCCACGATGATGTCAATGTGATGCTTTTGATTTTTGTTCAGGGGGATGTCCTCGGACAGGTCGTACAGGCTGCCGTCCACCCGCACCCGGACATAGCCGGACTTCCGGGCGTCCTCAAAGACCTTGGCGTGCTCCCCCTTCTTCCCCCGGATGACGGGGGCCAGAATCTGGATGCGGGTGGCCTCCGGCAGGGCCATCACCTGGTCCACGATCTGGTCGATGGTCTGCTGCTGAATCTCCTTGCCGCAGTTGGGGCAGTGGGGAGTGCCCACCCGGCTCCAGAGGAGCCGCAGGTAGTCGTAAATCTCCGTCACCGTGCCCACGGTAGAGCGGGGGTTTTTGGAGGTGGTTTTCTGGTCGATGGAGATGGCGGGGGAGAGGCCGTCGATGTAGTCCACATCCGGCTTGTCCATCTGGCCCAGAAACATCCGGGCGTAGGAGGACAGGCTCTCCACATACCGCCGCTGGCCCTCGGCGTAAATGGTGTCGAAGGCCAGGGAGGACTTCCCGCTCCCCGACAGGCCGGTGATGACCACCAGCTTGTCCCGTGGGATGGAGACGTCCACGTTTTTTAAATTGTTGGCGCGCGCGCCTTTCACATAAATATGGTCTTGCATGACCGCTCCTTGGATAACCTTGATTTAAAATACAGGATAATTTGGCTTCTTTAGTATTCAAAACCGCAGACCGGACAGCGGCTGTAGTCAAAGTCGTGCCTGCTGCCGCACTGAGGGCAGGTGCGCTGGGCCGTCCCCGGCGTAGCGTACTGCTGCTCCGGTTTATATAGTTCCAGCTTTCCGCAGGAGGGGCAGCAATACACATCTGCGGGAAAACCGCCGTGAAGGACTTCCTTCATCACCTGCACCTTGCCGGTGCGGATGAACACAGAATCCTGCTTCAACAGTTCACAGCCGCAGTTAGGACAAATACGCTTTTTCATATCAATCAGGATTTTCCTTTCTGTTTTGGAAGTTTTCCCCGCAGCTCAATGATCTGGTCTCGCAGCGCGGCGGCCAGCTCGAACTCCAGCTGCTGGGCGGCCTTGCGCATCTGCTTTTCCAGCTTGTCGATGGCGGCCCTGATCTCGGCCTGGGTCATCTGCTTGCCGCTGAAATCGTCGGTGTCCTCCACCGCCCGGGAGATCTCCAGCAGCTCCCGCACGTCCTTCCTGATGGTTTTGGGGACAATGCCGTGGGCTTTGTTGTAGGCGTCCTGTTTCTCCCGGCGGCGGGCGGTCTCGTCCATGGCGTAGGCCATGGAGGGGGTGACAGTGTCGGCGTAGAGAATGACCTTGCCCTGGGCGTTCCGGGCGGCCCGGCCGATGGTCTGAATCAGGGAGGTGCCGGAGCGCAGGAAGCCCTCCTTGTCCGCGTCCAGAATGACCACCAGGCTGACCTCCGGCATATCCAGCCCCTCCCGCAGCAGGTTGATGCCCACCAGCACGTCAAAGGTGCCCAGCCGCAGGTCGCGAATCATCTCCGTCCGCTCGATGGTCTCAATGGAGTGGTGCATATACTTTGCCTTGATGCCGGAGGAGCGGAGGTATTCCGTCAGGTCCTCCGCCATTTTGATGGTCAGGGTGGTGACCAGCACCCGCTCCTTCCGCTCGATGCGCAGGTTGATCTCCCCGATCAGGTCGTCAATCTGGCCCTCCACCGGGCGCACCTCGATTTCCGGGTCCAGCAGGCCGGTGGGGCGGATGAGCTGTTCCACCACCTGGCCGGAGCGCTCCTGCTCATACTTGCCGGGGGTGGCGGAGACGTAAATCACCTGATTGATGCGCGCCTCGAACTCGTCAAATTTCAGGGGACGGTTGTCGTAGGCGCAGGGCAGGCGGAAGCCGTAGTCCACCAGGGTGGTTTTCCGCTGATGGTCGCCGTTGTACATGGCCCGCACCTGGGGGAGGGTGACGTGGCTCTCGTCAATGAACATGAGAAAATTGTCCGGGAAATAGTCCAGCAGCGTCAGGGGCGGAGAGCCCACCGGCCGGTGGGAAATCACCCGGGAATAGTTCTCAATGCCCTGGCAGTAGCCCAGCTCCCGAATCATCTCCATGTCGTACTGGGTGCGCTGGCGGATGCGCTGGGCCTCCACCGCCTTGCCCTGGGCCTCGAAAAAGGCCACCCGCTCCCACATCTCCTTTTCAATTTCCACCAGCGCCCGGTCCAGCTTCTCTTTGGAGGTGACATAGTGGCTGGCGGGGTAGATGGCCACATGGTTCAGGATGCGGGTGGGGGCGCCGGTAACCACGTTGATTTCGCTGATGCGGTCGATTTCGTCCCCCCAGAACTCCACGCGGATGGCGTGGTCCTTGGCGTACACCGGGAAAATCTCCACCGTGTCCCCCCGGACGCGGAACATATTCCGGTCGAAGGCGATGTCGTTGCGCTCATAGCGAATTTCGATGAGCTTGCTCAGCAGGGCGTCCCGGTCATATTCCATGCCGGTGCGGAGACTGATGACCATGTTTTTGTAGTCGATGGGGTCGCCCAGGCCGTAGATACAGGAGACGGAGGCCACCACAATCACGTCCTCCCGCTCAAACAGGGCGGAGGTGGCGGAGGAGCGGAGCCGGTCAATCTCGTCGTTGACGCTGGCGTCCTTCTCGATAAAGGTGTCGGTGTGGGGGATGTAGGCCTCCGGCTGATAGTAATCGTAGTAGGAAACGAAGTACTCCACCGCGTTCTCCGGGAAGAACTCCTTAAACTCCGCGCAGAGCTGGGCGGCCAGGGTTTTGTTGTGGGCCAGCACCAGGGTGGGGCGCTGCACCTGCTCAATGACCTTGGCCATGGTGAAGGTTTTGCCGGAGCCGGTGACCCCCAGCAGGGTCTGTTCATCCAGACCCAGCGTTACCCCCTGGGCCAGGGCGGCAATGGCCTCCGGCTGGTCGCCGGAGGGCTCAAAGGGGGCGTGTACTTTGAAAGGGGGCAAGGGGGTTCACCTCCCGTGGTGAAATAGGGGAACAGGGCGGTTTACGCTTTTGCGCCGTACTGCTCCAGATAGGCTTCCATTTTGCCCTTCATGGCGTCGTCAATGTAAACTTTGCCGTCGATGGGGCGGTTGTGGAGGAAGGAGATGATTTCCTTTACGGTGACGATGGGGCAGACCTTGATGCCGTAGTCCTGCCGCAGCTCGTCCAGGGTGGAGCAGTCCCGCGTGCCACGCTCCATCCGGTCCACGCTGACGAACAGGTAGGCCAGCTTCGCGTCGGCCACGTGTTTGAACAGCTCAATGCTCTCCCGGACGGCGGTGCCGGCGGTGACCACATCCTCCACAATGGCGATGACGTCCCCGTCCTGGGGCTTGTAGCCCACCATGCTGCCGCCTTCGCCGTGGTCCTTGGCCTCCTTGCGGTTGAAGCAGTAGGGCAGGTCGATGCCATAGTTGCGGTACAGGCTGGCGGAGGCGGTGACCACCAGGGGGATACCCTTGTAGGCGGGGCCGAACAGGGCGGTGACCTCCTCGCCCAGATTCTCTTTCAGGCAGGCGGCGTAATAGTCCCCCAGCCGGGCGGCCTGGGCGCCGGTTTTGTAGTTGCCGGTGTTGATGAAGTAAGGGGTTTTCCGGCCGCTCTTTGTGGTAAAATCACCGAAGGTCAGCACGCCGGAGCGCACCATAAAGGTGATGAATTCCTCTTTGTAGGTCATGATGAAGCACTCCTTCTATTCTATCCCGGTCAGGGAAATTCACATCGGGTACAGTATAGCACATTTGTTCCCATGAGACAAGCGGAGAATCAAAAATGCGCTCCCGGTTCGGGACAAACTTACACCCCGGCGGGCCCTTCCGCTGCGTCGGCCACGTCCGCCCAGTGCTGTTCCTCCAGCGGCTCATAGGCCGCCGTCTTGCGGATGATGGCCTTCAGCAGCCCGTCCAGCTGGGAGTCCTCCCGGTAGTCGGCGGGGGCGAAGTAGCGGATGCGGTCGTCCCGCATCATCCGAAACACCCTGGCCCGGTCGCCGGTGTCCGGGTCGTAGACCCCGATGGCGTGGCCGCCGTAGCTGTTCACCAGCTTCATGCAGGGGATGTCGGTGGCGCTGTCCCCGATGTAAACCATGTTGCGGAAGGGCACCCGCACCTGCTCCGGCGGGAAGTAATCGTTCACGGCGGCGTCGTTCACGTCCAGCACCCCCTTCTTGATGCGGAACAGGAACTGGGTCTTGCTGGTGTAGTTGATGGCCTGGGCGGGCCACTCCGCCTCCCCCTGCTCATTAAAATAGAAGGCACTGGCGTAGATTTTCCGGAACACCCCCTGCCTGGCGATGGAGGAGCCTTCGATCATCTCTTTCAGGCCGGAGGAGATGATATAATGCTCCACCAGCACCCCCTGGGCCTGGCCGTAGGCCCCCATCCGGTCAAACCAGCCCTCCACGCCGGGGAAGAGCTGCACCTTCCCGCCGTACTCCATCAGGGAGGCCCGGGTGAAGGGGAGCTGCTTTTCCCTGGCCTTTTGCACCATCTTGTACATATAGGACAGGTTGCTGTCCATATCGTGCGCCCGGGCGAAGGCGTTGGTCTCCGCCCAGAACTGCTCCACATCGTAGCCCACCGACTGAATGTAGCCCTGGGCCTGCATATCGTCCGGCGACAGGGTCTTGTCAAAGTCGTAGCAGATGGCCAGCACGGGCCGGGATTCCTTGTGCCAGCGTTCAAATGGCTCCATGGCGATACCTCCTGTGGGGAAACGTTCTTTCCTCCACTATACCCGCACACTTTGGGAAAGTCAACGGTTTTTCAAAGCGTATCCTCCGCGGGGAAATTTTTTCAATTTCCCGTTGACATAACAGGCTATATGTGTTATTGTATTATCAACCTAATACAATAAGGAGGTAAGACAATGGACTGGAACATCGCCTCAGGCCGGCCCATCTGGCTCCAGCTGAAGGAGGAGCTGACCCGCCGCATCGTTGTCGGCGCATACCCCATGGGCAGCCGCTTCCCCACTGTGCGGGAGCTGGCGGCGGAGGCGGGGGTCAACCCCAACACCATGCAGCGGGCCCTGTCCGAGCTGGAGAAGGACGGCCTGGTGGAGAGCAACCGCACCGCCGGGCGGCTGGTGACCTCCGACGCCCAGCGGGTGGAGGAAGTGCGGAGCCGGCTGGCGGCCCAGCTCCTGGAGGAGTTCTGCCGCGGCATGGAGGGGCTGGGCTATACCCCGGCTCAGATACAGCAGAAATTGAAGGAGGAAAATCCCTATGAATGAACTGGTACACCTTTCCGGCGTCACCAAATCCTACGGCAGACAGGCCGCCCTTCTGGACGTGAATCTGGATTTGCAGCCGGGGCGCATTGTGGGGCTGCTTGGCCCCAACGGGGCGGGCAAGACCACCCTGATCAAGCTCCTGAACGGCCTGCTCCAGCCCGACGCGGGGGTGGTGGAGATCGACGGCAAAGCGCCGGGGGTCTATACGAAGTCCATCGTCAGCTATCTGCCGGACCGCACCTATCTGGCGGAGTGGATGAAGGTGGGGCAGGTGCTGGACCTGTTCCAGGACTTTTACGCCGACTTTGACCGGCCCAGGGCGGAGGCTATGTGCGAGAGCCTTCATATTCAGCAGTCCATGAAAATCAAGACCATGAGCAAGGGGACGCTGGAGAAGATGCAGCTGGTGCTGGTGATGAGCCGCCGGGCCAAACTCTACCTGCTGGACGAGCCAATCGCCGGGGTGGACCCCGCCGCCCGGGACTATATTATGGATACCATCCTGTCCAACTACAACCCGGAGGGCACCGTCCTGATTTCCACCCACCTGATTGCCGATGTGGAGCGGGTGCTGGACGAGGCCGTGTTCCTCCGGGAGGGCCGGGTCATCCTCCACGACACGGTGGACGACATCCGGGAGCGGGAGGGCATGAGCCTGGACGAGGTGTTCCGGGCCATGTTCCGCATGATTTGAGAGGGGGAAGCGTGATGTTTGGAAAACTGTGCAAGCTGGAGATGCGCTACGTAACGCGCAATTTCCTGCCCATCTGGGGGGTCGTGCTGGTGCTGGCGGCGCTGAACGGCGTTGCCTTCTCCCTGGATCTGGACGGCAATACGGCCTTCGGCCTGCTGCTGACGGCGCTGGTGGGGGTGCTGATCGCCATGGCCGTCCTCTGCCTGGTGCTGGTGGTGCAGCGGTTCTATGAGGGCCTCTTAAAGAACGAGGGCTACCTCATGTTCACCCTGCCGGTGAAAACCGGTGCCCTGATCCTGTCCAAGGGGCTGGCGGCCCTGGTGGTCATGGTGGTCAGCGGCATTGTGGGTGTGCTGGCCTTCGTCCTGGTGGCGGGCAGAGTGCTGGACTGGTCCGTGCTGTCGGAAGCGGTCACTTACCTGTTCCAGGAGAGTGGGGCCACCGCAGGCGACCTGGCCCTCATCGTCGTTGCCACCGTTCTGCTGGCCCTGACAGTGGTGGCCTTCCAGATTCAGATGATCTATCTGGCCCAGGCCATCGGCCATATGGCCAACAGCCACCGGGTAGGCATGAGCGTGTTGGCCTACCTGGGGATCTCCGTGGCGCCGTCCACCCTGTGGAATCTGGCGAACAGTGTGGTGGATGTGGCGAATGAGATCGTGCTGGAGATCGACACGCTGGCGGAGGCCATCCCGCTCATCGCAGGGGCCGAGCTGGTGAGCGCAGCCCTCTATCTGGCGGGGACGGTGCTGTTCTTCTTCCTCACCCGGTACATCCTGGACACCCGGCTGAACCTGGAGTGACGGGCGGCCGATTTTCCTGCCGGAACGGCGCTTTCTGCTTGACAGTGAGGGTACCTTGTGCTACTATAATAAAAGACGTATGCTGAAAGAAGCATGCACGGAGGGTACCTTATCCCCAGTAAAAATAAACCCGTATTTTTGACAAAGGCAGAAAGGATGTAATTCGTTATGGTCAATCGTTTTGTACTCAACGGCATTTCCTATCACGGCAAGGGCGCCATTCAGGAGATCCCCGGCATCATCCAGAGCAAGGGCTTCCAGAAGGCCTTCGTGGCCTCCGACCCCGACCTGGTCAAGTTCAACGTCACCAAGAAGGTCACTGACCTGCTGGACGCCAACGGCATGGCCTATGAGGTCTATTCCGACATCAAGCCCAACCCCACCATTGAGAACGTTCAGAGCGGCGTGGAAGCCTACAAGAAGTCCGGCGCGGACTATATGATCACCATCGGCGGCGGCTCCTCCATGGACACCGGCAAGGCCATCGGCATCA
>JAJQBL010000029.1:0-29794 GCA_021203325.1 Clostridiales bacterium
CGCATTGTCAGCAATCGCGCCGTCCGCGGCGGCGTCTATGACACCATTACGTTCCGGTTGAATTTTGAAAAATTCGGCCAGTATTTCAATCATAAAAGCGGTTTTTAAGGCACATTTTCGCAGTAAGCGCTGTGTTGCTGCCGTTTGTCCCCACATTTTCTTATCCTGATTCGCAATGAAAGAGCGCTATCTGATTAGTCATCGAACAAGTCAGACAGCGCTCTTTTTATTTGAACTGTTCCTCCTTTAGACCAGCCAGCGGCATATCGCTCAGCTCCTGCGATGGCACCTTCGCCCTGACCTTCGTGGCGTCAAATTTGGGGCAGCGGCAGTGCCGGCGTGAAGTGATAAACAAAACCGTTCTGATTCCGAAAATAAAGATACCCACACCTGCCGTTTTATGCTATAATGATGCGCACAGGGAAAGCACCGCCTGCCCGGTACGGCGCACGCCGGGCTTTCCTGCCCTGGAAATCAGGAGAAAGCAGTTTGCAGCAGAGGCAAACAGATGGGAGGAACTAATGTTTTTTGTAACCGGAGATACCCACGGCAGCATCGACATTGAGAAGCTGTCCGCAAAACGCTTCCCGGAAGGGAAGGCCCTCACCCGCTCGGACTATGTCATCGTCTGTGGAGACTTCGGCCTGCCGTTTCTCCCCACGGACGCATACCCCGACACGGAGTTTGTGACCGACAAGTACAAACGGGCGGCCCGGAACCAGTACCGCAAATGGATGCGCTGGCTGAGTGAAAAGCCGTTCACTCTGCTCTGGCTGGACGGCAACCACGACAACCACCCCTTCTGGTACAGTCAGCCTGTGACGGAGTGGAACGGCGGCCTGGTGAACCTCCACCCCCTTGCGGAGAACGTGATTCATCTGAAACGGGGAGAGTATTATACCATCGACGGCACCACCTTCTGGGTCATGGGCGGCGCTGCCTCCCACGACCGGGCACGTCGCACTGAGGGCCTTAACTGGTGGCCGGAGGAGGTTCCCAGTCCCCAGGAGATGGCCCACGGCCGCGCCACGCTGGAGGCCCACGGGAACAGGGTGGACTATATCCTGACCCACACGCTGCCCCAGTCCCTGATGGCTGCGGTCTGCGGGAAGGCCTATCCCCCCGAGCCGACGCAAAGCTATCTGGATCAGATTTACGTCGGCACAGAATTTAAGTACTGGTTTTGCGGCCATATGCACATGGATTGCGACAATCCTGGCTTCCGGATTCGGGAACTGAATGATGACATTGTCCGGCTGGAAGGGGCGCAGGACCGGCCTGTGTGAGCCGGGGCAAAGGAGCCTTTCCCAGTTGTTCCCCAGCGCCGGAGGCGTCGGCCTCCGGCGCTGGCAGGATGATTCTGCGCGTTGGCAGTCATACGGCACAGGACACAGTGCCTTTTTTGCAAATTCCCCCTTGACAGGGGTGGAAAACATGATAAAATAAAAACGATAAACTGGCGATGACGAAACGAGGCGGGTCAGCCCGGCCAAAGCGAGTGGAGGACGGTGAAAGCTCCGCGCCCCAGGCCCCCGTTCAGCCACTTCGTCTGCCGTCCGGGAGGACCGGAACGCCCCATCCCCGTTACAGGATGAACTGAGCGGTGCGCTTTGCGCATCATCAGGGTGGTACCGTGGAAATTTCCGCCCCTGAGTGAATCAGGGGCGTTTTTCTTTTGTGCCACAGCGTTTGATTGTATTTTCATTGGAGGTTTGAGTTTATGAAACCATTTAGCGTCAATGAGCTGCGGGAAATGTACCTGCAATTTTTTGAGAGCAAGGACCATCTGCGGCTGCCCAGCTTTTCCCTGGTGCCCCAGCATGACAAGTCCCTGCTGCTGATCAACGCCGGTATGTCCCCCATGAAGCCCTGGTTCACCGGGGACGAGATTCCCCCCCGCCGCCGGGTCACCACCTGCCAGAAGTGCATCCGCACCGGCGACATTGAGAACATCGGCAAGACCGCCCGCCACGGCACCTATTTTGAGATGCTGGGCAACTTCTCCTTCGGCGATTATTTCAAGAGCGAGGCCATCCACTGGGCCTGGGAGTTCCTGACCTCCCCGGACTGGGTGGGCATCGACCCGGACCGCCTGTATCCCTCCGTCTACCTGGAGGATGACGAGGCGTTCCGCATCTGGAATGAGGAGATGGGCATCCCCAAGGAGCGCATCTTCAAGTTCGGCAAGGAGGATAACTTCTGGGAGCATGGCTCCGGCCCCTGCGGCCCCTGCTCGGAGATCTACTATGACCGAGGCGAACAGTACGGCTGCGGCAAGCCGGGCTGCACCGTGGGCTGCGACTGTGACCGTTATATGGAGGTCTGGAACATCGTCTTCTCCCAGTTCGACAACGACGGCCACAACAACTATACCGAGCTGAAGCAGAAGAACATCGACACCGGCATGGGGCTGGAGCGTCTGGCGGTGGTCTGCCAGGGGGTGAACAGCCTGTTTGACACGGACACCGTCATGCACATCACCAACAAGGTGTCCGAAATCACCGGCGCCCACTATGGCGAGAGCGAGAAGAAGGACGTCTCCCTCCGCATCATCACCGACCATATCCGCTCCGCCACCATGATGATCTCCGACGGCGTGCTGCCCAGCAACGAGGGCCGGGGCTATGTGCTGCGCCGCCTGCTGCGCCGGGCTGCCCGCCACGGGCGGCTGCTGGGGGTGACGAAGCCCTTCCTGTATGAGGTGTGCGACACGGTCATCGAGGTCAACAAGTGCGAGCACACCGACCTGGTCGCCCGCCGGGACTATATCGTCCGCATCATCAGGATGGAGGAGGAGAGCTTTGGCCGCACCATCGACTCCGGCCTGAAAATCTTCTCCGAACTGCTGGAGGCCCACAAGGCCAGAGGGGAGAGCGTGTTCTCCGGCGCGGACGCCTTCAAGCTCTACGACACCTACGGCTTCCCCATCGACCTGACCATTGAGATGTGCGCCGACGAGGGCATGACGGTGGACCAGGACGGCTTCGCCGCCGAGATGGAGGCCCAGAAGGTCCGGGCCCGTGAGGCCCGGAAGGCCTTGGGCGACCTGGGCTGGGAGCGCATCGACCTGGGAGACATCGACAAGACCCCCACTGCCTTCCTGGGCTACGCCGACAGCGCCGACACCGCCAAGGTGCTGGCCATTGTGGAGGACGATGAGGTGGCCGGTACCATCCGGGAGGGCCAGGAGGGCATCCTGGTGCTGGATCAGACCCCCTTCTACGCGGAGATGGGCGGCCAGGTAGGCGACCAGGGCGTTATCACCTGCGGCGACGCCTCCTTCGTGGTGACGGACACCAAAAAGACCAAGGCGGGCAAGTACCTCCACTACGGCAAAATGACCGCCGGGTCCATCAGCGTGGATGATGAAGTGGTGGCCACCATTGATACGAACCGCCGGGCCGTCATCAGCCGCGCCCACTCCGCCACCCACCTGATGCAGGCCGCCCTCCAGAAGGTGCTGGGGGACCATGTGCAGCAGGCCGGCTCCCTGGTGGAACCGGACTACCTCCGCTTTGACTTCACCCACTTCTCCGCCATCACGCCGGAGGAGCTGATGCAGATCGAGTCCATCGTCAACGACGCCATTCTGGCGGATATGCCCATCGAGACGAAGGAAATGCCCATCGAGGAGGCCAAAAAGTTGGGGGCCATGGCCCTGTTCTCCGAGAAGTACGGCGACATCGTCCGGGTGGTCAACATAGGCGACGGCTACTCCATCGAGTTCTGCGGCGGCACCCACCTGAGCAACACGGCAAAAATCGGCTCCTTCCACATCACCAGCGAAGGCTCCATCGCCTCCGGCGTCCGCCGCATCGAGGCCACCGTGGGCAAGCGGAACATTGACGCCCTGCTGGGCCAGGCGCGGGCCTTTGCGGAGGCTGCCGCCCACTTCAAGGTCAGACCGGATGAGCTGAGCCAACGCATTGACGCCCAGCTGGGCGAGGTGCGGGAGCTGAGAAAGCAGATCGACCAGTACCGGGATAAGGAAGCGCTGAACGAGGCCCGGGACTTCCTGGCCTCCGCCAAGGAGGTGGGCAGCCTGAAGGTGCTGACCGCCAACCTGGGGGCTGTGGAGGTGGCCAACCTCCGCAAGATGGGCGACTTCCTCCGGGACAAGCAGCCCAACGTGGTGGCGGTGCTCACCGCCGTCAATGGGGAGAAGATTTCCTTCCTGTGCGTCTGCGGCAAGGACGCGGTGAAGGCCGGGGTGAAAGCCGGCGACGTCATCAAGACTGTGACCAAACTCTGCGGCGGCAGCGGCGGCGGCAAGCCAGATTCCGCCATGGGCGGCGGCAAGGATAAGCTGAAAATCGACGACGCCCTGGCCTCTGTGGACGATTTTGTGGCAGGAAAGCTGGGCCTGTAAGCCCGGCAGAAAAGAAACACGAGCAAACACAACAGAAAGGAGCGAAGATAATGGATTGTCTGTTCTGCGCCATTGCCAATGGCGAAATCCCCTCCAACAAGGTGTATGAGGACGACCAGTGCCTGGCCTTTTACGACCTGGACCCCCAGGCCCCGGTACACTTCCTGGTGATTCCCAAGACCCACATCGAGTCTGTGGGGGCCATTACGCCGGAGAACTCCCCGGTGGTGGCCCACTGCTTTGAGGTGATCGCTCAGTGCGCCAAACAGTTGGGCTTCACCGATTTCCGGGTGGTGTCCAACTGCGGTGAGCAGGCCGGGCAGAGCGTGAAGCATCTGCACTTCCACGTCCTGGCCGGACGGGATATGACCTGGCCTCCGGGCTGAGAAACAAATTACGACGATATGCCCGCAGGGGCATATCGCCGTTTTTTTCTGGTTCAGTGTACCGCCAGCCAGTCGTCCACCACATGCTTCAAGGCGGAGGGGGTCACCAGCCCGGAGATCAGCCGCTCCATCAGCTCGTCAATGACCCTGGTGCTGGTGGTGATGTTGGGGACGGCGGTGATCTCCTTGCCCCCGGCTCCCCGGCGGACGATTTGTACGCCGTAGCTTTCACAAAATTCGTCCTCTGCGCCCTGCTCCACATTGTCCACCAGGACAGAGTACAGCAGCATTTCCGGGCGGCCATCGACTGCGGTCAGGGTGCGCTCCGCGGCAAACAGTTCTTTCATGGTAAAACCTCCGATTCAGTGTGGGATGGTACTTATTATAAGACAGCTCGTCCGAGTTCGGAGGGGAATCCTGTCGCGCCGGTTTCGGGTTCTTTTGGCGGGGGCGGGGGAATCCGGCGGCAGTTTGCCGCAAACCGGAGAAGCAGGCGGGGCAGCTCTGGGATGACAACTTTTTTTGTCAAAATCAGCGGAAAGGGGTTGACAAGGAAAGTTGTCAATGTTATACTGAGGATGACAACAAAAGTTGTCAAAAATCTGCACAGAGCGCTATGTGCGGAAAGGAGACGAGATGCTTGCCCCTTTACAATCAACTGAAAGCCTACCGCAGCAGGCTGGGGGTCAACCAGCAGGAGCTGGGGCGGCTGGCGGGGGTGTCCCGTCAGACCATCAGCCTGATCGAGCGGGGGGACTATTCCCCCTCCGTGACGCTGGCGCTGAAGCTGGCAAAGGTGTGTGACTGTACTGTAGAAGATATTTTTACCTATGAGGAGGATCACGATGAAGAACAAGGATAGGGTTCAGCAGGAGAATCGGAAGGCGCTGCCTAAATTTCTGCTGATCTTGGCGGGCAGTGTGGCGGTCGGGCTGCTGTTTGCGGGGGTCATCATTGCGACGTGGGAGACCGGCACGGATTACACCCTCCAGGACATCCTCTATGAGGCGATGGGGATGGTCAGCCCCTGGCTGACGGGGGCTGTGACGGTGGTTTGCATGCCGGTGGCGCTGTACTACTACTTCCACGGAAAGCGCCGCTGGGAGAGCTGGGACGGGGAAGAAGAGGACGTCCTGGACCATGCGGAGCATGAGCTTTCCCTGGGGCTGATCATTAACAGCGTCAACATGGTGCTGACCATGCTGTTTTACGGCATGACCTGTACGCTGTGGTACAGCTGGATGGGCTTCCTGGCCGCCATGGTAGGGCTGATCGTTTCGCTGGCGGTTCTGGTGGTGTACCAGCAGAAGGCGGTGGACCTGTGCAAGCGGATGAATCCGGAGAAGCGGGGCAGCGTCTACGATGTCAACTTCCAGAAGAAGTGGCTGGACTCCTGCGACGAGGCAGAGCGGACGAACATTTACCGCTCCTCTTATCGGGCCTACCGGAACATGAGCATCACCCTGCCTGTGCTGTGGTGTGTGGCGGTGGTGGCCGGGCTTTGGTTTGACGGCGTCGGGCCACTGGCGGTGGTGCTGGTGTCCGCCGCCTGGCTGGTGCAAACCCTGAGCTACGGCCTGGAGTCCCTGCGGCTGGAAGCGCCGAAGAAACCAACGAAAGAATAAGGAGGAACACAACATGGCAAAGAAGGAAAAACGGTTCGAGCGGGTCTACAAGGAGGGCAGCGAGCTGTCCAATGAGGTGAGCATCCTGGTGGACAAGACCACCCGCATCCAGTACCTCCTGGTGAAAAGCGGCTACGGCATGGGGGTGACCCCCCTGCTGGACGGCGAGGGCAAGCCCCTCCTGTGGCGGCCGACGCCACAGGAGCCGTCCTGGAAGGATTGACGGAGCGCCGCCGCAGGAAGTACCTGTCTCAAAAACGAAATGCCCCCAAAATGCTGAAAACGGGTGGATTGCCAACGGAAAGGCAGTCCACCCATTTCGCACGGAAAAGGGGGCAAAAGTTTACGTTGAAATGATGCTGCACGCTGATTTTGGTGGAGGCAGAGAGTTCGAGATAAAACCAAAAAGAAAGTGGACACTTGAAAACGTTCAAGTGTCCACTACGATGGAGCGGAAGACGAGGCTCGCCCTCGCCCCCTGCCCCGGAAAAGCCGGGTGGCTTTTCCGGGTACCGGGTACCTCAGATTGCAAAAATCCGCGCTACACGCGGATTTTGGTGGAGGTAGCGAGTTCGAGGATAAAACAAAAAACATAGAGGACACTTGAGAATTATCAAGTGTCCTCTACGCTGGAGCGGAAGACGAGGCTCGCCCTCGCCCCCTGCCCCGGAAAAGCCGGGTGGCTTTTCCGGGTACCGGGTACCTCAGATTGCAAAAATCCGCGCTACACGCGGATTTTGGTGGAGGTAGCGAGTTCGAGGATAAAACAAAAAACATAGAGGACACTTGAGAATTATCAAGTGTCCTCTACGCTGGAGCGGAAGACGAGGCTCGAACTCGCTACCTCCACCTTGGCAAGGTGGCGCTCTACCAGATGAGCTACTCCCGCAAATGGTGCCTCCGATCGGAATCGAACCAATGACACGGGGATTTTCAGTCCCCTGCTCTACCAACTGAGCTACAGAGGCGTGTCCTGTCGCTCTCGCAACAACAAAAGAGATTATAGCGAATCGCGGTCGATTTGTCAACCCCCAAAATAAAAAAATATGAGGAGCCTTCGGGGCCGCGGCGCGGGGACACAGGCGCGGTCGGGCCGGGGACGGGGAAACCCGCGATACGGAGACACTTATATGTTACACCGGAAGGAAATTCGTTAGAATTGCCTTCCGGCCCCTTGCAAAATGTGTTCGGATTCGCTATACTGGTCACATCTGGCGCGGAGGCCGGATGGACGCGGAAGCCGATGTCCCTGTACCCGGTTCCGGCGGGCAGATGCGTGCCTGACAATGAACACTAAAAAAGTTTCTAATAAAAATAGAACAGAAAGGTTGACGATTTATGGCTCATTCCAATCACAGGCAGGAGAAACCTCTGGGCTCCGCCGTCCCCGGAGGCATCCTGACCGGTATCCTCCTTGTCATTATGGTGGTTTTGGACGTGCTGCTGGTGCGAAGCGAGCTGCTGCCCATGAAGTATCTGGCGCCGGGAATGGTTCTGCTGCTGATTTTGGTGATGCTGCTGGGGGTCATGACCCACTGGACAGGACGGACGGGACGGTTCGCCTTCGGCACGGTGGTCAGCGTTCTGATCGGGGTCGTTATGGTCTATGGAATCGTCGCCCTGTATATGCTCACCAACACGCTGAACAGCATCACCACCGTGACAACAGAGGTGAGCAGCGTGGGCGTCTATGTGCTGACGGAGGATTCCGCGGAAACGCTGAACGACCTGGAGGGGGACACCTTCGGCATCCTGTCCGAGCTGGACAGAGACAGCACAGACGGCGCGATCGAGCAGCTCAGCGAGGATTTGGATACGGAGATCGCCACCGCGGAATATGACAGCCTGGTCCTGCTGGTGGAGGGCCTGTACAACCAGGAGTGCCGGGCCATACTCCTGAGCAGCGCCTACCTGGATGTGATTGCGGAGATCGACGGATATACGGATATTGAGGACCGGATTCGTGAGGTCTCCGCCCTGGAGGTGGAGGTCGTGGTGGAGGAACCCGACACGCAGGGAACGGAGTCCGAGGTGTCGTCGGCGTCCGACACCGCCTTTACCATGTATATCAGCGGCATTGACAGCCGCAACGGTCTGAAGGCGAAGAGCCGCAGCGACGTCAACATTCTGGCTACCGTCAACACCGAGACCCATCAGATCCTCCTGGTTTCCACGCCAAGGGATTACTATGTGCCCCTGTCCATCTCCAACGGCGCGAAGGATAAGCTGACCCACGCGGGCATCTACGGCGTTTCCGTCAGCATGGACACCCTGGCCATGCTCTATGGCATTGATGTGGATTACTACTTCCGCGTGAGCTTTGAGGGCTTTGAGGAAATCGTGGACGCCCTGGGCGGCGTGTCCGTGTACTCCGAATATGCCTTTACCAGCACCCACGGCGGTTATACCTTTGTGGAAGGGTACAACTACGTGAACGGTGCCCAGGCCCTGAGCTTTGCCCGGGAGCGGTACGCCTTCGCCTCCGGCGACCGGCAGCGGGGCAAGAACCAGATGGCGCTGATTCAGGCCATGATCAAGAAGGCCCTCTCTCCGGATATTCTGGTGAAATATGCCTCCATCCTGTCCGCTGTGGAGGGGAACTTTGAGACCAGCCTGTCCTATGACCTGATTGCCGACCTGGTGAGCGACCAGCTCAGCACCGGTGCGGACTGGGAGATTATCTCCTACAGCGTGGACGGCAGCAACGGCTCCGCGGTGCCCTATTCCATGAGTACGACGGCATACGTGATGATTCCGGACGAGGAGACCGTGGCCACCGCATCGGAGCTGATGCAGGCGGTGCTCGACGGAGAAGTGATTTCCCAGCCCTGAGGCGGGTGGTGCCTGAGCCTTTACAATCCGCTCTGAACATGCTATGATGGTGCCGCAGGTGCCTGGCCGGCCTGCGGGCTACGGCGTAAGAGCGGCCATGCCATCGGCCCTTTCGACATAGGAGAGAGAAATATGAAGATATTGGTGGTAGGGTGCGGCAATGTGGGTTATACCATTGCGGAAACCCTGAACCGGGAAAAACACAGTATTACCATCATTGACATTGATGAGGAAAAGGCGAGTACCATGGCCACCCGGCTGGACGTGGTGTCGGTGGCAGGCAACGGGGCGGCCTACAGCGTCCTCAAGGAGGGCGGGGTGAAGGACTGCGACGTGCTGATCGCCACCACGGGCCAGGATGAGATCAATATGCTCTGCTGCCTGATTGCCAAGAACGAGGGGAGGTGCCGGACGATCGCCCGGGTGCGGAACCCGGAGTATTACAATGAAATCGGCTCCGTCCAGAAGTTCCTGGGCATCGACCTGGTGATCAACCCGGAATTCTCCGCGGCGGAAAGCTGCTATCAGCTGCTGTGGGCGCCGGGGGCCTCCTATGTGGACTCCTTCGCCCAGGGCAAGGTGCTGGTGGTGACGGTGCGCCTGCCGGAGAAATCCCCCTGGGTGCGCAAGAGCCTGAATGAGATCAACCGTGGCTGTCGGGCGCAGTTCCTGATCGCCGTTGTGGAGCGCAAGGGGGAATCCTTTGTGCCCAACGGCTACAGCGTCATTCATGAGGGGGATCAGCTGTCCCTGCTGGTGGACAAGGCAGATCTGAACCTGGTGCTGCGCAACATGGGCCTGGTGTTCAAGCCGATTAAGAGCGTCCTGATTGGCGGCTGCGGCACCATGGGGTATTATCTGACCAAGCGGCTGCTGAAGGAGCGGGTCAACGTCAAAATCGTGGAACCCAATCTGAGCCGCTGCAACAAGCTGTGGGATGAGCTGCCGGGCGCCACCGTGTTAAACGGCAGCTTCAACAATGAGCTGTTTCTCCAGGAGGCGGGGATCTCCAATGTGGATGCCGTCGTCGCCCTGTCCGGCAACGATTCGGATAACATTGTGCTGTCCCTCTACGCCAATAAGGTGACCAACGCCAAGCTCATCACCCGGGTCAACAAGATGACGATGGGGGGCGTTCTGTCGGAGATCCCCATCGGCGCCATCGTCTCCCCCAAGGCGCTGACGGCGGAGTACATCCTGCGCTACGCCCGGGCCAGCAGCAGCGACGAAAGCGACAGCAGCATGGAGGCGATGCACTTCCTGGCGGACGGGAAGATTGAGGCCCTGTCCTTTACCGTGTACAGGGATTCCCCGCTGGTGGGGGTGCAGTTCAAGTCGCTGCGCCTGCGCAAGGGCGTCCTGTTTGGGGCGATCATTCGGGGGGAGTCCGTCATCATCCCCTCCGGCGCGGACGCGATTCGGCCATGGGATTTGGTGGTCGTCCTGACGGAGCATAAGGGAACACGGAAAATTCGGGACGTATTGGCTTGAAAAGAGGCGCTCATCCGTGAATTATATCAGTATTCTGAACATTCTGGGTTGGATATTCGGTGTGGAGGGGACGCTCATGCTGCTGCCCGCCCTGGTGGCGCTGTTCTACGGGGAGGCCCAGGGCTGGTACTTTGTGCTGTGTGGGCTGCTCTGCGGGGCGCTGGGGTTCGGCCTGACCCGAATCAAAAAGAAGAGCGACCACTTTTATGCCCGGGAGGGCAATGTGACGGTGGCCCTGTCCTGGATTTTCATGTCCCTGCTGGGGGCGCTGCCCTTCACCCTCAGCGGTGAAATTCCCAGCTATGTGGACGCGCTGTTTGAAATCGTCTCCGGCTTCACCACCACGGGGGCCAGTATTCTGGAGAACGTGGAGAGCCTCAGCCACTGTATGCTGTTCTGGCGCAGCCTGTCCCACTGGATCGGCGGCATGGGGGTGCTGGTGTTCGTGATGACCCTGATGCCCATGTCCAACGGCGGCTCCAGCTTCGCCCTGATGCAGGCGGAGAGCACCGGGCCCACAGTGTCCAAGCTGGTGCCCCATCTGAAGGCCACGGCCCGGAACCTCTACCTGATCTACCTGGGGCTGACGGTGCTGGAGATTCTGTTCCTGCTGGCCGGGGGCATGACCTTTTTTGAGGCGTCCTGCTACACCTTTGGCACGGTGGGCACAGGCGGCTTCGGGCTGCTCAGTTCTTCCATTGCCAGCTACAGCACCTATATTCAGGTGGTCATCACCGTGTTCATGGTGCTGTCCGGCATCAACTTCCAGTTCTTTTTCTTCCTGATTCTGCGGCGGTTTGGCGACGCGGTCAAGCTGGAGGAGGTGCGCTGGTACCTGGCCATCTTCTTTGCCGCGACGGTGGCCATTGCCGTCGGCCTGACGGTGCAGCAGGGCGGGGGCTGGCTCTATAACCTCCAGCAGTCCGCCTTCCAGGCCGCCAGCATCATGACCACCACCGGCTACGCCACCTGTGACTTTGACCTGTGGCCGGTGTTCTGCAAGGTGATTCTGCTGCTGCTGATGTTCTGCGGGGCCTGTTCCGGCTCCACCGGCGGCGGCCTGAAGGTCTGCCGGATCGTGATTTATTGCAGGGCGGGGATTCGTGAGGCAAAGAACGTTATCTTCCCCCGGCAGGTGCGCAACGTGCGCTTCAACGGCAGGGCGATGGACAACAAGGTGCTTCGGGCCACCATGATGTTCCTGGACTGCTACCTGATGATTTATGTGGCCTCCATGGTCATCATTTCGGTGGACTGCGGGGATCTGACCACCTGCTTTACGGCGGTGGCCGCCACCATCAACAATATCGGCCCCGGATTTGCCGCAGTTGGGCCTACCGCCAATTTCAGCTTTTTCAACCCCCTGTCCAAGCTGGTGCTGATTTTTGACATGCTGGCCGGGCGGCTGGAGGTGTTCCCCATGCTGGTGCTGCTTTTCCCCTCCACCTGGCGGAAATAAGTGTTGCAAAAAACAGAAGAAGTGGGTATAATAGAATATCATAAAGGAGGTATGTCAGAATGCCTGAAATTACAAAAAACACCATTATCGGTGATGTGCTGCAGTATTCCCCCGACCTGATTCCGGTTTTCATGGAGGCGGGGATGCACTGCCTGTTCTGCGGCGCCGCCCAGGGCGAGACCATTGAAGAGGCCTGCGTGGTGCACGGCATCGATCCGGACGAAATGATGGAGCGCATCCATCAGGCGCTGAGCGCCTAATAAGCGTTTTCCCGGAGGCTGCGCTTCCGGGAATTCTTTTGCAGAGATGAAGGAACAGCTACAGTTGACGCCCCGCCTGCAGGCGGTGGCGGACCTTGTGCCGAAGGGCGCCCGGCTGGCGGACGTGGGCACAGACCATGCCCATCTCCCCGTCTGGCTGCTGCTGGAGGGCAGAATTTCCGGCGCCATCGCGTCGGACATCCGCCCCGGCCCGCTGGAGCGGGCGAAGGGGACGGTGGAGGCCTACCGCGTGGAGGAGCGGGTCTCCCTGCGGCTCTGTCCGGGGCTGGAGGGAATCACCGCCCACGAGGTTGACACCGTGACCATCTGCGGTATGGGCGGCGACATGATGACGGACATTCTGGGGGCCGCCCCCCTGGACCAGAGAAGGGGTCACCCTGATTTTGCAGCCTCAGAGCGGCCAGCCCCGGCTGCGGCGCTGGCTCACGACCCACGGCTACGAAATCCGGCTGGAATGTCTGGCGAAGGAGGCCCATCGCTGGTATCCGGTGCTGCTGGTGCGGGGCGGCAATAGTGCCCCCCTCTCCGCCCCGGAGGCCCTGACTGGGCCGGAGCGGGCCTGGCGGGAGGAACCACTGCGGCTGCCCTATCTGCGGTTCCTGCGTCGGCAGTGCAGCAGACAGCTGGAGGCGGTGCTTCGCTCGGAGAAGGAAGCGGACCCTCCCCGCCGGGCGGAGCTGGCGGAGTGCGCAGCGGCGCTGGACCGTTGGATTCAGGCGCGGGAGGAGGGCGCATCTACATGACAACCGTGAAGGATATTTACAACTTCCTGGATAAAATGGCCCCGTTCTCATTACAGGAGAGCTGGGACAATTCCGGATTTTTGGTGGGACATGAGAGCCGGGAGGTGACCTCGGTTTTTGTCTCCCTGGACATCACGGAGGACACCGTTCAGGAGGCGGCGGCCTGCGGCGCGGAGCTGATGGTTTCCCACCATCCGGTGATCTTCCACCCGGCAAAGACGCTGACCGACCGGCGGCTGGACGGAGACGGGAAGATTTTGCTCTCCCTGGCGGAGCATCATATGGCGGCCATCTGCTGCCACACCAATCTGGACAGCGTGGAGGGAGGCGTCAGCGACGCCCTGGCCAAAGCGCTGGGGCTGGTGCGGGTGGAGCAGCTGCACCAGGCCGGGGTGGACTGCTACGGCCGGCCCTACGGCATCGGCCGCATCGGAGAGCCGCCGGAGCCGGTACCGGTGGAGAAGTTTCTGACCCTGGCGAAAGAGGCGCTGCACTCCAACGGCCTCCGCTATGTGTCCGGCAGCCGGATGGTGCGGCGGGTGGCGGTAGGCGGCGGCGCCTGCGGCAGCATGATGGAGGACGCGGTGCGGGCCGGGTGCGATACCTTCGTCACCAGCGACCTGAAGTATAACGACTTTCTCTCCGCCGCCGCCCTGGGGCTGAACCTGATCGATGCGGGCCACTTCCCCACGGAAAACCCGGTGACGGAGGTGCTGGCCCGCTGGCTGACGGAGGCTTTTCCCGCAGTCAAAGTCACAAAATCCGCCGTAAAACGGGAAGTGATTTCCTACGCATAAGTACTTGCGCAGGCAGGGACGCTATGCTATAATCAGTTATTATGATGTTTTTCGGGCTGCGCCTGAAAACAGATGATTTTTTTGAAGGGAAGATGAACCATGTCCGGACATTCCAAGTGGCATAACATTCAGAAAACAAAGGGCGCTGCCGACGCAAAGCGCAGCGCGGCCTTTACGAAAATCGCGCGGGAAATCGTCATCGCCGTGAAGCAGGGCGGCGGCGGCGACCCCTCCTATAACTCTCAGCTGGCTACCGTCGTGGCCAAGGCCAAGGCCATCAATATGCCGAAGGATAACATCAAGCGCACCATCGACAAGGCCCTGTCCGCCGGCTCCGGCGACAACTTTGAGAACCTGACCTTCGAGGGCTACGGCCCCTCCGGCGTGGCCGTCATCGTGGAGGCCGTCACCGACAACCGCAACCGCACCACCCCCGCCGTCCGCCACATTTTTGACAAGTACAACGGCAACCTGGGGGCCACGGGCTGCGTGTCCTGGTCCTTTGACAAGAAGGGCATGATCGTCATCAACAACGAGGACGAGGATCTGGACGAGGACGAGGTCATGATGGACGTGCTGGACGCCGGCGGCGACGACCTGAAAAACGAGGGCGATGTCTTTATTGTCTACACCGAGCCGGACGCCCTGTCCGCTGTGGTGGACGCTCTGGAGAGCAAGGGCTATACCTTTGAGTCCGCCGACATCGCCATGGTGCCCCAGAACACCGTCAAGCTGGAGCGGGAAGGCGACATCAAGAACATGACCCGCATGATCGAGCTGCTGGAGGAGGACGACGACGTCCAGAACGTCTGGCACAACTGGGATCAGGAGGACGAATAATCCCCCGGGCCTGCTCAGAACCGGTTTCAAAAGAAAAAGCGAGCTGCACAGGAGTGCAGCTCGCTTTTTTAACGCAAGTAGGCCTGTAAGCCGGGTTCTGTTTTGACAGCCATCTATCTCGACCTGCTGTTGCCAACAGGCTCAAGCCACCTCCTGGGAACGGCCGGGCCGGCCATATGTTCCACCCACGGTGTTGCTCCGAATAGAGTTTACAGAGCCGAGCTGTTCCCAGTCGGCTGGTGCGCTCTTACCGCACCTTTCCACCCTTACCGGCGCGCCGGAAATCGGCGGCCGGCGGTATCTCTCTGTTGCACTTGTCCTGAAGTCGCCTTCGGCGGGCGTTACCCGTTATTCTTGCCCTGTGGAGCCCGGACTTTCCTCACGGGTGGGCCTTTCGCCCCATCCGCGCGGCTGTCCAGCCTGCTTGCAGGGTATATTTTAGCGAATTTTCTTCGGATTGTCAACTGGGGCGTTGAATTTCCGGAGAAGAACGGGTATAATATCCGTGATTGCAGCCTTCCGACGGGGCGGGCCGACTGCCGCTGGCGGTGCGTATTCCCGGAGGGCTACAGTGGTGCTGCAGCGGCAGATTGGAGATGCTTTATGACCTTTGAAGAATATCTTAATGATTTACAGGGGAAAACGGTGGCCATCATCGGCATCGGCGTCAGCAATACGCCGCTGATTCAGCTGCTGCTGCGGCGGGGTATCGCCGTGACGGCCTGCGACAGGGCCAGCCGGGCGCAGTTCGGCAATGAGGAACTGCTTCAGGCGCTGGAGGCCCAAGGGGCTGTGCTGAAGCTGGGGGAAGGCTACCTGGACGGACTGGATCAGGACGTGATTTTCCGCTCCCCCGGTATTCGGCCGGATATTCCCGCCTTTCAGCAGGCCAGGGCCAGAGGGAGCCTGATCACCTCGGAGATGGAGGTGTTCTTCCACGTCTGCCCCTGCAAACGCATCGCCGTCACCGGGTCTGACGGCAAGACAACAACAACCACCATCATCGCACGGCTGCTGGAGCGGGCAGGCTACACCGTCCATCTGGGGGGCAACATCGGCAAGCCCCTGCTGCCGGAGGTGGGAGAGATGAAGCCGGAGGACATCGCCGTGCTGGAGCTCAGTTCCTTCCAGCTGATGACCATGGACGCCAGCCCGGAGATCGCCGTGGTGACCAACCTGGCCCCCAACCACCTGGATGTACACAAGGGCATGGAGGAGTATGTGGCGGCGAAGAAGAATATCTTCCTCCATCAGTCCCCGGAGGGGAAACTGGTGCTGAACCGGGACAACGCCATTACCAACGCCTTCGCCCGGGAGGCCCCCGGTCAGGTGACCCTCTTTTCCCGGCAGAACCCGCTGGAGCGGGGCGTGGTCATTGAGGACGGGGTCATCTGCGTGAAGCGGGACGGCGTCCGGCGGGAGGTGCTGCCGGTGGAGGACATCCTGCTGCCCGGCGTCCATAACATTGAGAACTATGAGGCGGCCATTGCCGCCGTGGACGGTCTGGTGCCCGATGAGGTGATCCGCGCCTTTGCCAAAGAGTTCGGCGGGGTGGAGCATCGCATCGAGCTGGTGCGGGAGAAGGACGGCGTCCGGTATTATAACGACTCCATTGCCTCCAGCCCCAGCCGCACCATGGCAGGGCTGCGCTCCTTCCGGCAGAAGGTGATTTTGATCGCCGGCGGCTATGACAAGCATCTGGACTATGAGGTGCTGGGGCCGGATCTGGTGGCCCATACGAAGCGTCTGGTGCTGACCGGGGCCACCGCCGGGGTCATCGAGGCCGCCGCCCGCCATGCGGAGGGGTACAGCGAGGAAAGCCTCCCCATCACCACCATTGACGACTTCGGGGAAGCGGTGCGCTTTGCGGCGTCGGTGGCGGAGCCGGGGGATGTGGTGATCCTCTCCCCGGCCAGCGCCTCCTTTGATAAATTCAAGAACTTCATGGTGCGGGGCGACACGTTTAAGGAGCTTGTCCGCAGTCTGTAAGGAGGTTCGCAGGTTTGAATACGTTTGAGATACTGGACACCCTGACCCAGGCGGTTGGCCCCTCCGGCTACGAGCTGTCAGGGGCGTCCCAGACTGCCGCAGCCCTGCTGGAGCCGCTGGTGGACACGGTGCGCATTGACCCCATGGGCAATGTCATCGGCGTCCGCCGCTGCGGGAAAAAGCGCGCGAAGCGGCTGCTGCTGGACGCCCACATTGACGAGGTGGGGCTCATCGTCACCGGGTACGAGGAGGGCGGCTTCCTGCGGTTCACCCAGCTGGGGGGCATCGACCCCCGGGTGCTGCCCGGCCGCGAGGTGACGATTCTGGCGGAGCAGCCCCTGTTTGGAGTGGTCACGGCCCAGTCCGCCCACCTGTACGAGGGGGCCGACAGCGTGGCCCCCATGACGGAGCTGGCCATCGACACCGGCTACCCCACGGAAAAACTGAAAGGGCTGGTGCCCGTCGGCACACCTGTCGTCTATCGGGAGCCATGCTTTGCCCTGGGCAAAAAGCAGATTGCCTCCAAATCCATGGACAACCGCAGCTGCTTTGCCGTCATCCTGAAGGCCCTTCAGATGCTGGCAGGGGAGACACTGGACGTGGATTTGTACGTGGTCGGCTCCTGCTGTGAGGAAGTGGGGGGCCAGGGGGCCGTGGTCACGGCCTACGACATCGCCCCGGACTGGGCGGTGGCGCTGGATGTCACCTTCGCCACCACCCCGGACGCGCCGGGGAAGGGGTTTTCCCCTGGTTCCGGCCCGGCCATCGGCATTGGCCCCAACGTGGCCTGGTGGATGGCGGAGCGATTTATCTGTAAGGCGAAAGAACTTAACATCAAATACAGCGAGGAAGTCATGGCGGGCAACACCGGCACCAACGGCTGGGAGCTGCAAATCTCCCGGGAAGGGGTGCCCACGGCCATCCTCAGCCTGCCGGAAAAGTATATGCACACCCCCATTGAAGTGATTCACCGGAAGGATTTCAAGAACTGCGCCAGGCTTTTGGCCGCCTTTGTGCGGGATTTGGGCAAGGAGGCAGAACCATGCTGCTGAATGAACTGAATTTGCTCTGCCTGCTCCCCGGCGTGGCCAGCCGGGAGGAGGCGGTGCGGGACTATATCCTCTCCGCCGCAAAGGGATATGCGGACGAGGTGCGGGTGGACCGGATGGGCAACGTCATCGCCTGCAAGGAGGGCAAATCCCACAAAATCCCCGTCATGCTCACCGCGCACATGGATGAAGTCGGTGTAATGGCAACTGACTTTACAGACTCTGGCTATGTCAAATTTGACTTCGTGGGGGAGGTGGACCGCCGCACCGTCATCGGGAAGCGGGTTTTCCTGGGAAAAACGGGGGTGCCCGGCGTGTTCGGCATGAAGCCCATCCACCTGACCAGCAAAGAGGAACGCCAATCCTACCCCAAAACCGGCAGCCTTTACATTGACATCGGCGCAAAGGACAAGGCGGAGGCCCAAAGCCTGCTCTCCAGAGGGGATGTGGGCGTGTTCGCCAGCGAGTTCCTGAGCTTCGGTGAGGGGCGCATCAAGTCCCGGGCCATCAGCGGCCGGACCGGCTGCGCGGTGCTGCTGGAGCTGATGAAGCAGCCCCTGCCGGTGGACTGCACCTTCGTCTTTACGGTGCAGGAGGAGGTAGGCGCCCGGGGGGCCTTCGGCGCGGCCTTCGGGGTGAAGCCGGAGCTGGCGCTGGTGATTGGCAGCGCAGCGGCCAATGACCTGCCCGACGTCCCGCCTGAGCGGCGGGGCTGCGCCCTGGAGAAGGGCGCAGTGATTCCCGCCATGGACGGGGGAACGGTTTATGACCGGGGCCTTTTCGCCCTCCTGCGAGACACGGCGGAGGCGGCCCAAATCCCCTGGCAAATGCCGGAGGACGCGGAAGGGAAAACCGATGCCATGGCGGTGCAGCGCAGCCGCACAGGTGTGCGGGTGGCGGCTATCGCCGCCCCGGTGCGCTATGCCCGGACGCCGTCGGAGGTGGCGGCGGAGTGCGACCTGGAGGCCGTGCTGCATTTGGCTCAGGCGTTTCTGGACGCCGTTGGAAAGGAGCAGGAAGGATGAATTTGACACTGTTGCAGTCGCTGACGGCGGCCTTTGGCGTCTCCGGCTGTGAGGACGAGATTCGCACGCTGATTTTACAGGAGGTCACGCCCCTGGCGGACGATGTGACCGTGGACGCCCTGGGCAACGTCATTGCCCACAAACAGGGGAATGGGCCAAAACTGATGTTCTCCGCCCATATGGACAGCATTGGCCTGATGGTCACCCATATCGACGAGAAGGGATACCTCCGGTTCTGCCAGGTGGGCGGGTTGGAGCCTGCCGCCATTTATCAGACCCCGGTGCAGTTTCAAAACGGCGTTCGCGGCGTTATCTCTGTCAATGAGGATAAGTCGGACAAGCAGTTCAAGCTGACCGACCTCTTCGTGGACATCGGCGCAAAGGACCGGGCGGACGCGGAGACCATGGTGAAGATGGGGGATGTGGCCGCCTATGAGGGCGTCTTTCTGACGAACCGCAGCTAGATCATCTCCTCCTATCTGGACAACCGGGCGGGCTGCTTTGTGCTGCTGGAGGCCCTCAGACAGGTGGAGCGGCCCCAGAACGACCTGTACTTCGTATTCTCCGTCCAGGAGGAGGTGGGCTGCCGGGGGGCCAGGACAGCGGCCTGGTCTGTCCACCCGGAGTACGGCATCGCCGTGGACGTGACCTGCCCGGACGACGTACCCGGCGCGGCTCACGTTGGCAGCACCGCCATCGGGAAGGGGGCCGCCGTCAAGGTGATGGACCGCGGCGTGATTTGCGCCCCGTCCCTGGTGAAGCGTCTCCGTGAGATCGCCGAGGCCAACCAAATCGCCGTTCAGGACGATATTCTGACCTGCGGCGGCACCGACGCCGGGCCGATGCAGGTTTCCCACAGCGGCGTGAAAACCGGCGGCATCTCCATCCCCTGCCGCTATACCCACGCCCCCGCCGAGGCGGCGGCCCGGGAGGACATCGAAGCCTGCATCGCGCTGGTGCGGGCAGTTTGTGAAAGTGAGCTGAACACCCATGAATTTTGACGCGCCGCTGCCCTTTTCTCAGCGGGTGCTGGAGCTGAGCGAACAGGCCCAGCGGGACATTGCGGGGCAGTTTGCCTCCATCGACGCCATTGCGGAGTACAATACCCGGAAGGTGCTGTCCGCCTTCCAGAACCATCGGGTGGCGGAGGCCTACTTCGCCGGCACCACCGGCTACGGCTATGACGACCAGGGCCGGGACGAGCTGGAGAAGATTTACGCCGAGATTTTCGGCGCGGAGGATGCCCTGGTGCGCCTCCAGTTCGTCAACGGCACCCACGCCATTGCCTCCACCCTGTACGGCGCCCTGAAAACCGGGGATATTCTGGTCAGCGCCGTGGGGGCCCCCTATGACACGCTGCTCAGCGTCATCGGCGTCACCGGCAGCGAGCCGGGGAGCCTGAAGGACTACGGCATTGGCTACCGGCAGGTGGACATCAAGGACAACGCCCCGGACAAGGAGGGCCTCGCGGAGGCGGTAGAGGATCCCCGGGTGAAGGCGGTGCTGATTCAGCGGAGCAAGGGCTACTCCACCCGGGCCACCCTGTCCGTGGCGGAAATCGGCGAGCTGACCGCCATCGTGAAGGCCCACAACCCCAACGCCGCCGTCATCGTGGACAACTGCTATGGGGAGTTTGTGGAGACGCTGGAGCCCACCCAGGTGGGGGCCGACCTGATCGTGGGCAGCCTGATTAAGAACCCCGGCGGCGGTCTGGCCCCCATGGGGGGCTATGTGGCGGGCCGCCACGACCTGGTGGAGGCCGCCGCCATGCGTTTGACGGTGCCCGGCATCGGCCGGGAGTGCGGCGCCACCCTGGGTTACAACCGCCAGCTCTACCAGGGCCTGTTCCTGGCCCCCCACACCGTGGCCCAGGCGGTGAAAACCGCCGTCTTTGGGGCCCGGCTGATGGAGCTGATGGGCTACGAGACGGAGCCCCGCTCCAACGAGACCCGGCACGACATCATTCAGATGATTTCGCTGAACCGGCCGGAGGCCGTGGTGAAGTTCTGCAAGGGCATCCAGTCCGGCTCCCCGGTGGACAGCTATGTGACCCCGCTGCCCTGGGATATGCCCGGCTATGAGGATCAGGTGATTATGGCGGCGGGGGCCTTCATTCAGGGGGCCTCCATCGAGCTGTCCGCCGACGCCCCCATGCGCCCGCCCTACACGGTCTACCTGCAAGGGGGGCTGACCTACGAGTCGGGGAAGACCGGCCTGATGCTGGCGGCGGAGGAGCTGCTGAAGGAATCATAAAATCGCCCGGACGCGACTATCCTGCCCTTAGAGGTGGTGGTATGTGCCGACGGAAGAACACCCGCAGGGCGAGGGCGTCCCGCAGAAGGGGGAGGCTCCTCCTGCTGTTTGGGCTGCTCCTGGGCCTGTGCGGAGCGGTGGCCCTGGTGACGGATGCGCAGCTGCGGCCGGCCATGATCGCGGTGGCCTCCTCCGAGCTGCAAAATCGCCTCACGGTCAAAACGGCAGAGGTGTGGAAAACGCTGGAGGAGGAAGCCGGCGTGTCCCTGTCCGACGCACTGCAGCTCCACTATGCATCGGACGGGAGCATTGCCGCCGTGTCTGTGGACACCGACATTCTGAACCGGCTGGGCGCGGCCCTGGCCACCCGGCTGACAGAGGAGCTCAGCGATATGGAGCGGGAAACGGTGGAGATTCCCCTGGGAACCGCCCTGGACTTCCCGCTCTTTTCCGGCCTGGGCCCCAATGTGCAGGTGGAGGTGCTGGACGTGGGCCATGTGACGGCGGCGTTTGACAGCGCCTTTCAGGATGCGGGCATCAATCAGACCATTTACAGTGTGAATCTGCTGCTGTCGGCGGAGGTGATCTTGCTGCTGCCGGGGGGCACCTACACCCTGACGGTGGAGAGCGTTCTGCCTGTGGCGGAAACCATCCTGCTGGGGGATGTCCCCCAGGAGTACGTCTCCGTTTCCGGCACCCACAGCGCGTCAGACAGCCTTGCGGAGGAATGAGGAAGACTATGGAAATCAAGGAACAAATCATGCAGCTGCGGGATACGCTGAATGAGTGGAATTATCAATATTATGTGCTGGACGCGCCCACGGTGCCGGACTACGAGTATGACCGGACGCTGCGGGAGCTGGAGACGCTGGAGGCGGCCCATCCGGAGTACGACGCTCCGGATTCCCCCACGAAGCGGGTGGGGGGCGCAGTTTTGGAGCAGTTCCAGAGCGTCCGCCACGAGGTGCCGCTGCAATCCCTCCAGGACGTGTTCGAGGCGCAGGAGCTGGAATCCTTTGAAAAACGGATGCAGGAGACCATGGCGGCGCCGGACTATGTGGTGGAGCCCAAGGTGGACGGCCTCTCCGTGGCCCTGGAGTATGAGGACGGTGTTCTGATTCGCGGCGCCACCCGTGGAGACGGCCAGGTGGGGGAGGACGTGACGGAAAACCTGAAAACCGTCCGCTCCATCCCCTTAAAGCTGGAAAACGCCCCTCACCGGCTCATCGTGCGGGGGGAGTGCTATATGTCCCGCAGGACCTTCGCCCGGCTGAACGACCAGCGGGAGCTGAACGGAGAGCCCCTCTTTGCCAACCCCCGGAATGCGGCGGCGGGCTCCCTCCGCCAGCTGGACCCCAAAATCGCGGCCCAGCGGCGGCTGGACTGCATTATCTTCAACATCCAGCTCACCGACGGGACGCCCTTTGAGACGGATTCCGCCGCCCTGGACTGGCTGGAGACGCTGAAATTCAGGGTCATCCCCCACCCGGTGCTCTCCGACCCGGCGGAAGTGCAGTCTGCCATCGACGCCATGGGGGAGAACCGGGAGCAGTACCCCTATGAAATCGACGGCGCGGTTGTAAAGCTGAACCGCCTGACAGAGCGGGAAACGTTAGGTTCCACCGCAAAATTCCCCCGGTGGGCGGTGGCCTGGAAGTATCCCCCGGAGCAGAAGCCCACCAGAGTGGTGGACATTGTGGTGCAGGTGGGCCGCACCGGGGTGCTGACCCCCAAGGCGGTGGTGGAGCCGGTGCGCCTGGCCGGAACGACGGTGACCAACGCGACCCTGCACAATCAGGACTTCATCACGGAAAAGGATATCCGCATCGGGGACACCGTCATCGTCCAGAAGGCGGGGGAGATCATCCCACAGGTGGTGGCGGTGGACAGGGACAAGCGCCCGGCGGAGAGCGTTCCCTATCACATGCCGGAGCGGTGCCCCGTCTGCGGCGCACCGGTGGTGCGGGACGAGGACGGGGTGGCCCTCCGCTGCACCGGCATCGAATGCCCCGCCCAGCTGCTCCGCACTCTGGTGCACTTCGCCAGCCGGGACGCCATGGACATTGAGCATCTGGGCCCCGCCGTGGTCCAGTCCCTCATCGACGCGGGGCTGGTGTCCACCCCCGGCGACTTGTACGCCCTGAAGGCGGAGGACGTGGCCGGGCTGGACCGCATGGGGCAGAAGTCTGCGGAAAACCTGATTACCGCCATCGAGCGGTCCAAGCATCAGGACGTCAGCAGGCTGATCTGCGCATTTGGCATCCGCCAGGTGGGGACCAAGGCGGCCCAGACGCTGGCCCGAACGTTCCAAAATCTGGACGCACTGATGCAGGCTTCGGAGGAGGAGCTGACGGCGGTGTCGGATATCGGGGCTGTCACTGCCCGATTTTTGGTGGACTGGTTCGCCGACCCCCAATCCCGGCACCTGATTGAAACCCTCCGCAAAGCGGGGGTGAACTTTGCCAGCACCGAGGCCCCGGTGGGCACCCGGTTCGCCGGCATGACCTTCGTGCTGACGGGGACGCTGGAGCATATGACCCGCAACGAGGCCAAAACCCTGGTGGAGCAAAACGGCGGCAAGGTGTCCGGCTCCGTCTCCAAAAAGACCAGTTATGTGGTGGCAGGGGAGGCTGCGGGCAGTAAATTGACTAAGGCACAGGCTCTGGGTATCACCATCCTGACGGAGCAGGAATTTCTGGAACTGCTGGACTAAACTGCCTGCCCGGTTCTTTGCAGAGAACGAAAAACGCCCTTGCATATTCGTGCAAGCTGTCGTATAATAAAAACAGATGGCTTTGGGAGGCAGACCCTTCCGGAGCGGAATCAAGGTGAAGCAGCGTGAATATTCGTTTTGCCCAGCGCATGGATGCGTTTCAGCCGGGCATCTTCAACGTCCTGGACGAAAAGCGGAAAGAGCTGGAGGCGGCAGGCCGGCAGGTCTATAACCTGTCCGTAGGCACGCCGGACTTCCCGCCGGACGACCATGTGATGGCGGCGCTGGTGGGCAGGGCTTGCCAGCCCAAAGAATATCAGTACTCCCTGGGCGACCTGCCGGAGCTGCACACAGCGGTGCAGCATTGGTATCAGCGCCGGTACGGCGTGGCGCTGGCGGCGGATGAGATCATGTCGGTGAACGGCAGCCAGGAGGGCCTGACCCATATTGCCTGGGCGCTGTGCGACCCGGGGGACGTGGTGCTGTGTCCTAACCCCGGCTACCCCATCTTCGCCGTGGGGCCGGAGCTGTGCGGCGCGGAAATCGCCTACTATGACCTGCTGCCGGAGCGGCACTATCTGCCCGACCTGGACGCCATCGACCCGGCGCTGGCCCGGCGGGCGAAGATGATGGTGGTTTCCTACCCGCTGAACCCGGTCTGCGTGACGGCCCCCCAGTCCTTCTATGAGGAGCTGGTGGCCTTTGCCCGGCGGTACAACATCATCATCGTCCACGACAACGCCTATTCGGACATTCTGTTCGACGGCAGGGAAGGGCGTTCCTTCCTGTCAACGCCCGGCGCGAAGGACGTGGGCGTGGAGCTGAACAGTCTGTCAAAAACCTACTGCCTGACCGGATGCCGCATCTCCTTCGTGGTGGGGAACCGGGACATTGTGAAGAAGTTCTCCACCCTGCGGAGCCAAATTGACTACGGCATCTTCTACCCCATCCAGTACGCGGCCATTGCGGCACTGGAGGGGCCCCAGGACGGCGTGGCCCGGCGGCGGGCCGACTATCAGGCCCGGCGGGACGCCCTCTGCGGCGGCCTCCGGAGCATCGGCTGGAACGTGCCGGACAGCGAGGGCACCATGTTCGCCTGGGCCCCCATTCCGAAGGGATTTGACAGCTCGGTGGACTTCTGCTTCCAACTGCTGGACAGAACAGGCGTGCTCTGTACGCCGGGCAGCGCCTTCGGCAGCTTGGGGGAGGGCTTTGTGCGGTTTGCGCTGGTGCTGCCGCCGGAGCGTATTCAGGCGGCGGTGGCCGCCATCCGGGACAGCGGGATTTTGCAGCCGTCCTGACCATTCGTAAAAAGGGCAAGCAGTGTGGAGGCTGTCTGCTTTTTTGCTGCGTTTGCAGCAGTATAAACCGTAGAAAAGGAGCGAAAAGAGCGTATGTATCGAATCGTCCGAAAAGAAATTTTGAATCCGACCATCGCACTTCTGGAGGTGGAGGCGCCTTTCGTGGCAAGAAAGGCGAAGCCGGGCCAGTTCATCATTCTCCGCATTGATGAAAAGGGTGAGCGGCTCCCGCTGACCATCGGCGGCTTTGACCGGGAGAAGGGCACCATCACCATCATCTTCCAGCTGGTGGGCCTGACCACTCAGGCCCTGGCCAGGCTGGAGGAGGGGGACTACCTGCTGGACTTCGCGGGCCCTCTGGGCCAGCCCACCGAGATGGAGGGCGTCAAGAGCGCCTGCGTCATCGGCGGCGGCTTGGGCACGGCCATCGCCTATCCCGTGGCGAAGGGCTTCCATGACGCCGGGGTGGAGACCGACGTCATCGTGGGCTTCCGCAACAAGGACCTGGTGATTCTGGAGGAGGACTTCAAGAACGCCTGCGACAACTTCTACCTCATGACCGACGACGGCTCCTATGGGGAGAAGGGCTTCACCACCGCCAAGGAGCAGCAGCTGCTGGAGGCGGGGAAGCGTTATGATGTGATCATCGCCATCGGCCCGGTGCCCATGATGAAGTTCGTGGTAAAGACGGCGGAGCCCTTCGGTGTGCCCTGCCGGGTCTCCCTGAACCCCATCATGATCGACGGCACCGGTATGTGCGGCGGCTGCCGGGTCAGCGTGGGCGGCAAGATGAAGTTCGCCTGCGTGGACGGGCCGGAGTTCGACGGCTATCAGGTGGATTTTGACGAGCTGATGAACCGCAACGGCACCTATCGCGAGCAGGAGGCGCAGATGACCAAAGATCATATGTGCCGCTTTGAGAAGCTGGGCAAGGATCTCATTCAGTAAGGAGGAATCGCATTATGGCAAACATGAGCCCCAACAAGACTCCGATGCCCTCCCAGGAGCCGGATGTCAGAAATAAAAACTTTGAAGAGGTAGCCCTGGGCTACACCGTTGAAATGGCCCAGGGCGAAGCGGCCCGGTGCCTGAACTGCAAGAAGCCGCTGTGCGTCCAGGGCTGCCCCGTGAACGTGCAGATTCCCCACTTCATTCAGAAGATCGTGGCAGGCGACTTTGAGGGGGCCTACCAGGTGGTGGCCAGCACCAACGCCCTGCCCGCCATCTCCGGCCGGGTCTGCCCCCAGGAGAGCCAGTGCGAGGCCAAGTGCGTCCGGGGCATCAAGACCGAGCCGGTGGGCATTGGCCGTCTGGAGCGCTTCGTGGCGGACTGGCACCGGGAGCACAGCGATGAGCAGCCGGAGCGCCCCGCCCCCAACGGGCACAAGGTGGCTGTGGTGGGCTCCGGCCCCTCCGGCCTGACCTGCGCCGCCGACCTGGCGAAGATGGGCTATGAAGTCACCGTGTTTGAGGCGTTCCACACCGCCGGCGGCGTGCTGGTCTACGGCATTCCGGAGTTCCGTCTCCCCAAGAGCATTGTGGCCGGTGAGGTGGACAAGCTGAAGGCTCTGGGCGTCACCGTCATGACCGACATGGTTATGGGCAAGGTGCTGTCCATTGACGAGCTGCTGGACGATATGGGCTTCGAGGCCGTCTTTATCGGCACCGGCGCGGGCCTGCCCATGTTCATGAATATCCCCGGCGAGGGGCTGGCCGGGGTCTGCTCCGCCAATGAATACCTGACCCGTATCAACCTGATGAAGGGCTATCTGGAGGACTACGACACCCCTGTGCTGAAGAGCCATGCGGTGGCCGTGGTGGGCGGCGGCAACGTGGCCATGGACGGCTGCCGCTGCGCCAAGCGTCTGGGGGCTGAGCACGTTTACATTGTCTACCGCCGGGGCGAGGCGGAGATGCCCGCCCGGAATGAGGAGATCGAGCACGCCAAGGAGGAGGGCATTGAGTTCCTGACCCTGTGCAACCCGGTGGAGATCCTGGGCGGCGTCAATGAGGACGGCAAGCCCACCGGCCGGGTGGCCGGGATGCGCTGCATCCGCATGGAGCTGGGTGAGCCGGACGCCTCCGGCCGCCGCCGCCCCATCCCGATTCCCGGCAGCGAGTTCGTGCTGGACGTGGACACCGTCATCATGGCCCTGGGCACCTCCCCCAACCCGCTGATCCGCTCCACCACCCCCGGCTTGGAGGCCAACCGCAAGGGCTGCCTGCTGGTGGCGGAGGACGGCGTCACAACCACCCGTGAGGGCGTGTTCGCCGGCGGCGATGCCGTCACCGGCGCGGCCACGGTCATTCTGGCCATGGGCGCCGGAAAGAAAGCGGCTGCCGCCATGGACGCCTATATCAAGAGCAAGAGCGAATAACCGCATAAAAACACGCAGAGGGATTGCAGTTTGATGCAGTCCCTCTGCGTTGTTTTGAAAAGGAAAAGAACCATTTTTCCTTTCCAAACCAGTGCCGTTATGGTATAATAAGAGGAAGGCTGCACAGAAGCGGCAAAGAGGAACCGTTACGAAAACCGTTGAGGGGATGAGGAAGAATGATATGGACCTGTCCGGTGTGCCATGCCGAGAACAGCGGCGGGGGCAGCTTTTGCAAGGAGTGCGGCTTTGACCGCAGCCGTGACTATGAGACGTACCCAACGCTGACCGCGCCCCTTCCCGCTGGGGCGCAGCCTGTGTCCGCCCTGGCCGTTGCCCGGCAGCAGAAGCTGGCGCCGGGGGCGATGAAGTGTCCTGACTGCGGCAATCTCACCTTCTACTGCTCTTTGCAGCTGGGGCAGCTGATTTGTACGCGCTGCCATGGGGCGGTGCCGCTGGCGGGGAAGGCCCCCATGCACAGGGTCAGCCCTCCTGCGAAAACACCTTCCCCCTCCCTCCGGCGCGGCGCTGTCATCGCCTGTGGGGCGGAAACCGTCGTTGCCATTAAGGCGGACGGAACGTGTGTCGTGGCGGGGAATAACCGCTCCGGTCAGTGCAGAGTGGAAGGCTGGAAGGACCTGATTGCGGTGGCCGCCGGGGACGAACACACGGTGGGCCTCCGGTCAGACGGCACCGTTGTGGCCACGGGGAGCAACTGGAGCGGTCAGTGCGGGGTCAGCGACTGGGCGGGCATCACCGCGATTGCCGCCGGACGCTGGCACACGGTAGGGCTGAAAGAGGACGGCACCGTTGTGGCCGCCGGGGGCAACGGGGACGGACGGTGCAACATGGGAGACTGGACCGACATCATTGCGGTGGCTGCCGGGGGCAATCACACGGTGGGCCTGCGGGCTGACCACACGGTCGTCGCCGTGGGGACGAACTTCCTCTATGGGCAGTGCAATGTGAGCGGTTGGCACGATATTGCGGCGGTAGCCGCCGGGGCCTGCCACACGGTGGGGCTGCGCACCAACGGAACGGTGGTTGCCGTGGGCAGCAACGGCTCCGGGCAATGTAACGTGAGAAAATGGACAGACATCATCGCAGTGGCTGCCGGAGAACACCATACGGTGGGGCTGAAATCCGACGGCACAGTGGTGGCTGTGGGGGAGAACAGCAGCGGCCAGTGCAACTGGGGCTGGAACGGTATGGTCGCCATCGCCGCCGGAGGCAATCAGACGGTGGGCCTGCGGGCGGATGGCGTGTTGGCCCTTGCGGGTGGCAGTCATGACATCCTGCGCAGCGTGAAGCAGTGGCGGGACATCGCCGTCCCCGCGTCCCCTTCCGCCGGGCCGGCCCAGCGGGTTCCGTTTTTCGGGCGCGGGAATCGAACCTGAGGGAGGCTGTGACAGACGGAAAGGGAGTGCAGGAGGATGACATGGATTTGCCCGGTCTGCCGGGCGGAAGGGGGCGACACGCAGATTTGCCCCAAATGCGGCTTTGACCGCAGCCGCGACTATGAGCGGTACGGGACGCTGACGGCGTCCCTCCCCGCCGCAGCGCGGCCTGTGTCCGCCCTGGCCGCCGCCTGGCAGCAAAAGCTGGTGCCGGGGGCGCTGCGCTGCCCCAACTGCGGCGGTGTGACGTTTTATGTCTCCACGAAGCTGCGGCAGCACATCTGCACAAATTGCCACACACCGGCAGGCGTCAACTGGGCTCCCCGGTTCAAAACGGAATCCCAGTGGTATCAGCCGGCCAGAGGAGAGGCCGGCAGGGGCTTTTATCGCGGCCCCGTGCTGGCCTGCGGCAGGCAGACGACGATTGCCATCCGGGAGGATGGAACGGTGGCGGTGGCGGGGGACAACCGGTTTGACCAGTACAGTGTGCGGGACTGGAGGAACATCATCGCGGTGACCGCCGGGGACAGCTACCTCGTGGGCCTCCGGTCAGACGGCAGCGTAACAGCGGTGGGAGAGAACGACGACGGACAGTGCAATGTTGCGGGCTGGGCCAATATCGTAGCGGTGACCGCCGGGGCCAACCACACGGTGGCCATGGTGCCCGGCGGCGCTGTGATCGCGGTGGGCAGGAACACCTTCGGCCAATGCAATTTGGACGGCTGGACAGCAATGGCCGCTGTGGCCGCCGGGTATCATCATACCGTGGGACTGCGGTGCGACGGGACGGTGGCCGCCGCCGGGGGCGCCTTCTATGGGCAGTGCAGCGTGGACAGATGGACGAACATTGTGGCGGTGGCCGCCGGGGA
>JAJQBL010000029.1:29894-63713 GCA_021203325.1 Clostridiales bacterium
AACCATACGGTGGGCCTGCGGTCCGACGGCACCGTGGTGGCCGTGGGGAACAATCAGTTCGGTCAGTGCAATGTGACAGGGTAGCAATCCCGCCGCCCGATGAGACTGTCAGTACGGCATGGGGCACATCTTTTACACAAAAAACAGAGGTCAGGCGCATGAAAACGCCTGACCTCTGTTTGATTTTCGTTCGTTCAGCGGCCTTTGTTGGCCTTGCACAGGGCGTTCCGGGCCTTCAAATCCCTGGAAAGCTGTTTGCACAGATTGCCGGCCCCCGCCGCATCGCCGCCACTGATGGCTGACCCCAGGGAGGAAACCTCTCCGTAAAGCCTGTCCTCCAGCTCTCTCGTGGCCGGGCTGCTGACAAAATCACTGTAGCGTATTTCCTCCGCAAGCCGCTGCAAATCGTCCGCCAGAGCGGTATCCTCCGCCTGGCTGACCAGGGCCGTCGCCTGACCGTAGAACCAGCGCATAAAATCCGTACTGGTTTTAACCTCGGCCTCCTGCTTTTCCACATAGCCCCTGACGCTGTCGGCGCTGATCAGTCCAATCGCCGCGCCGCCGGTCAACAGGATGTACACCACCAGCGGAACCCAGAGGGGCAGCTGAGGAAAGAGGACGGAAAGGGCCACAAAAATCACGGCGCAAACCAGAAGCGCGGAGGCATACCCAAAGCCCACCCTCAAAATGGGCCAGCCGTAGAATTTGCTTTTGGCCGTTCCGGCGTCCTTCAGGGCAATCCGTTCCGCAGCGGCCAGAACCAGCAGGGAGAGGACAAGAAATCCGTCCGACAGCCAGAAAACCTCTGTTTTTTGAAACGGAAGCACAAAGGCGACCAGATTGCAGACAATCAGCACGATTGCCCAGGTGAGAACGTTCTTTTGAGACAGTTTCATATGACTTTAGCGCCCCTTTCGTTTCGGTGAAACGCCGGGTCACATCCGGCTCAGCACCTCGTTTACCTTTGCGTTGTACTGCTCCTGAGAGATCAGCCCACAGTCCAGCAGCTTTTTCATCTTTTGCAGGACGGCCGCCGGGTCGTCGTCGGCAGGCTGTGGGGCAGCGGTTGCGGATGCCCCCGGCGCGGGAGTCCCCGGGACGGCGGCGCCCTGGAGGGCGTCTCTGGTCATGTCCACCACGCTGCCCATGGCCCCCAATGCGACACCAAGACCTGCAATGTCCCCAATGGCGTTTCCGCCGGAGCCGCCGGTGATGCCGTTCTGCATGGCCTCCAGGCCCACCTGCCGGGCGGTCTCCTGCTGATAGCTGTAGCCCTTCATCCGCATTTCCTCCGCTTCGGCGGCGGCCTTGAGGCGGTATGCCTCCGCCTCAGCCTGTGCGCCGATGATCTGGGCCTGGGCCTTCGTCTGCGCTTCGGTCAGGATGCGGTCTCTGGCGGCCGCCGCTGTCGCATGGCCGACCTGCTCCCGCTTCACATCCAGGTACTGTTTGGCGTACAGCTCTTTCATCTCCATGTACTGCCTGTGCATGGGGTCAGACGGGTCATCCTCCGGGGTGGCAAAGCGCATGATGTAGAATTCCGTCATGGTCAGGCCATATTCCGCCAGGCTCTGATTGATGATGTCCCGCAGGGCGTCCGAAAGCTCCGCCATATGCTCGTCCAGCTCCAGCACGCTGATGGACTGCTGCCGAATCACTGTGGCCAGATAGCTCTTCACCCGGTTCATCACCAGGGCGCGGAAGTAGCCTGTCATATTGGTAGGGGCGGAGTGATACCGGTTCTGCTGCCCTGCCCCCTGAGGCGTTTGGAGGGACGTACCCATAATCAAACCGGTGGTGTTGCCCACCAGCTTCAGCAGGATGCGTTTGGAGTCGGTTGCCCGAATGTTAAACTCCCCGCTGGCGCCAATGCCGACATGAAGCCCGGAAATGGGGTCAAAGACCCGCGCCTTGGAATCTGTCCCCCATTTGATACCCATCTGGGTGGTCAGGTTGACAAAGTAAACCTCCGCGTGGAAGGGCGTCCGCCCGGCTCCGGTGGAGAGGGGATACTGTTTCTCCAGTTCGGGCAGGCTCTTTGTCTCCAGAGTGTACTGTCCGGCGGGAAATGTGTCCAGGGCCTGCCCGTCCCGGAAGAACACCGCCTCTTGGTTCTCGTGGACGATCAGCTGGGAACCGGACTGGAAGTTTTCGATGGGATGCTTCCAGGCGAAGGTGTGGTTGTCCCCTTCGTACTGGAGGATGCTGACGGCCGCCTCGTTGGCATAGCGCTGCTTCGCCAGCTCCCGCTTCACGTCGATTCTGCAATCGCAGATGGGGCAGCTGTAGGAGGCGGTCCCCTCTGCCGTGCTCAGCTTGACGCCGCATTCCGGGCACTGGAAGCTGACCATCTTCAAACCGGATGCCGGGGCGATCCTGGCCTTGCAGACAGGGCAGCTGGGATTTTTTTGCTCTGGTCGTAGATGATGGAGTTGCGGCAGGAAGGGCACACAATGGAGGTCATGCGCTCCGCATGAACGTCGATTTTTGCGCCGCAGCGACAGGTGATCCTGTTCTGAAACAGCCCCCGCAGCCCGTTATAGGCGGTGACGTAATTGCCGCATTGCGGACATTCTATGGCAAATTTACCCATAAACCATTTTCCTCCATAACGATAGTCCCCGCTGTGAGACGGAACGGCGCCGTCAGGATGCCGGGGCAATGATGCCGCTTCTGAGTTTCACTTCCAATATTTTCAGCACGCTTTCCTGAATCCGTTCCTCGGAAATGGTGCCATCCTCCACTGCCGACAAAATGCCCTGCACCGCGCCGGTCAGGCTGGACGGCTCCAGAATCACGTCCACGCCGGCCTGCACAGCCAACACCGCCGCCTGGGCGGAGGTGTACCGGTCGGCGATGGCGCTCATCACCATGGAATCGGTGATGATCAGGCCCTGGAAGTTCAGCTCGTCCCGGAGGATACCGATCATTGTGGCGGACAGGCTGGCCGGGGTATCGTCCCCGGTCACCTCCGGAACGGAGATGTGGCCCATCATCACAAAGTCCGCACCGGCGTCAATGCCCGCCTGGAAGGGCAGAAACTCCACGCTCCGCAGTTCCTGGAGGGTTTTCAGCAGCTCGGTATAACCGTAATGGCTGTCGGTGTCGGTATCCCCGTGGCCTGGGAAGTGTTTCAGCGTGCAGAGCATTCCGCTATCCCGGAATCCCTGCACAGCTGAGGCCACCATTTCAGCCACTAGCTCCGGGTCGGAGCCGAAGGCCCGATCCCCAATGACGGTGTTGTTGGGGTTGGAGTTGACGTCCGCCACCGGCGCGAAGTCCAGGTTGAAGCCGAACTGCGCGATCTCGGTGCCGATGGTGCTGCCCACCTCGTAAGCCTTGCTGACATCCCCCGTGCTGCCGATGGTGGACATACTGGAGAAGGAGGTGGTGCCCATGGCGCTGTTGCTGCCGATACGGGCCACCCGGCCGCCTTCCTCATCCACTGCGATGAACAGGCCGATCTCCGAATAGGACTGGGTGTTGGAGATCATGGTGGTGCACTGTTCCGGCGTGAGGATGTTGGCGGCGAAGTAGACCAGCCCGCCGACAGGATGGGCCTGGAGCGCCGCCTTTGTCGTGGCCCCCGCCTGGGTGACGGCGGAGGCTCCGGTCAGCGTTTCCGGCGTGACGATAAACATCTGGTAGACCTGTTCCTCCAGCGTCATGGACGCCAGAATTTCCCGGGCCCGGGCCGTAATGGCGGCGTCCGAATCGGTCTCTGTTTCCTCCGGCTCGGCGGCGCTTTCCGCTTCCGCGGAGCCGGAAGCGCCTTCCGCCTCCGTGGAACCGGCGGAGCCGTCCGCCTCCTGTTCGCCTTCCGTGTCGTCCGACTGCTCCGCAGCCGCCTGGGACGCCTCGGTGCCGGGTTCGGACGCCAACCCCTCAGATGCCTGCGTCAGGCTGGAGGAAGAGGCGCTGCCGGAGGACGGGGCGGTGGAACACGCCGTCAGCCACAACCCCAGCAGAGCCACAAGAGCCAGCATGACCAGCGGCCAGCGGACAGGGCCAGGTCTGCGGGAGGGGTTCCCCTGCGGATGTTGCCCTTTCATTCCGTGTACCCGTCGTCAAACTCAATGACATAGCCGACCTTCCCGCTGACGGAGGGGAAGTCCTCCACCAGGTTATCCCGCTGGTCGTTGAAGGTCCAGCCGATGTCCTCTCCGCCATAGGCGGCGCACCACAGGCAGAGGCAGGATTCCGGCGTGCCGTCGGTATCCGCCAGGCTGGGCTCCCCAGGATACCAGGCATCGAAGCTCCAGCTCTCTCCGGTGATCCAGCAGCCGTCCTCGCCCCATGTCATTTCGTCTGTGGACAGCACCGCGCCCAGCCAGAGGTATTTCAGGCCGCTTTCCTCGGCCAGGGCACAGATGACGTCATATTCCTCCTCTGAGGTGATGGTCGCCAGATGGCCACCCGCGTCAGCCGCCGCTTCGCAGGCCTCGGACCAGGACAGGTCAGAGGCGACGATTTCGTACCGGCGCTCAGAGACGGGGACCTCGATCACTTCCTCCTCCGCTTCGGACTCCGCTTCCGGTTCCACCGACGATTCAGAGGACAGGTCGTCGTCCTCCTCCGGTTCGGCGTCCCCTTCGCTTTGGGCGGCGTCCTCCGGTTCGGCGGCGCTGTCAGAGGCGTCCGCACCGCCGTCCGCCGGGGCCTCGCTCTGGCTGGATGTCTCGCCGGCGGGGAGGGAGAGCCCGTCTGACCCATTACTGGAGGAGGAGCCGGAGAAGAACCAGCCCTGCCACATGCCGACGCCCACCACAATGCCAACCAGCAGCAGCACGAACAGCACCGCCCCCAGAATAACGGGGAGCCGGGATTGCTTCTTTGGCTGCGTTGGCTGCGGCTGCGTTTGCTGCGTTTGCCGCGCCGGCTCCGGAGGACGGACGCGCTCCGCTGGTGCAGGAGGAACCTGTCTCGGCGGCACCGGAGGCACCACCGGCGGCGTCGCCGTTATCGCCACAGGAAGATCCTGTAACAGCTCCGGCGGCAATGCCGTCCCGTCAAAGGCGCAGAATCTGGCGCTGGTCCTCAGTACGCGGTTGCAGGACGGGCACCGGGCAATTTTATGGCCGCAGGACCCGCAGAATTGCGCTTCATCTTTTGTCGTTTTTCCACAATAAGGGCAAATCATACCTTGTTCCCCTTCTTTTTGAGAGCGGTTTGCCTGGCCCACGCTGCCCTATGCCGCTGTGCGGCATAGGGCAGTGAAAAGCACAGACCTGGATTGATGCAATCAGCCGTTCTTTTTCTCCCGAATCAGGCTCCGCATGGCGGCGAACTGGCTGTTGCCCACCGAGGAACCCACCTCGCTGTTTACGCTGCACCGGAAGTTGCAGCCGCCCAGAAACAGGGTAAACTCATTGGTGATCCGGTTTTCGTAGCGGCGTTTCCGAACGTTCAACACCTTGTACAGGGACTCACTGAGGCGAACGCCCTCGATATCCTCATAGAAGCATTCTGCAGTATACTCGTCGTAAACCAGGCCGGTGGAGATGTCCACATCGCCGGAATACATCAGCACCTGGTTCTCCGTAAAGGCGTAGACGGTGACCTCCTGAAGGATAGAGCGAATCCTTCCGTTGGAACCGATCTTGCGCTTGGGAATCGGGTCAAGTTCCGTCCCCTTACGCTTGCCGAAAAACAGATTACGCAGGGTTGTGAACGCTCTACTCAGGATTGAGAGCTTGTCGAGTTGCTTCGTCTGCTTTGCACCCTCTCCTCTGGCATCAGCAAAGCTTTCATCCGGCGACCGGCCGAAGCCAACCAACACCAGCGGCTCGATCAGGCTCATCTGCTCCTGCACCAGGTTCAGCTTTTCCAGCCCGCGCTTGCGCATGGTGGCCCTTTGCTGCTCCCAGGCGGCATCCACTTCATCCTCATGAGGGAAGCCGATGAAATGAGACCAGATATAAATCACAGGAATCGCAAGCAGACCAACAACGATCAACATAAGCCCGATAGCATGAATAGCGTCACTCTTGGCTCTGACAAATATCAAAAAACCAATCAGCATCACGACGTAAGGCCATTTGTACTTACGGCCAAAGAAATATTCCCGGATATGGTCGGTATTCACACCGGACTTCTGGCCGCCGGAGCCGCCGGAGTTCCCGGTGCTGCCGGGGATGTAAGCGCCGGAGCCGCCGGGGGTATAGGAGCCGGAGCTGCCGGGGGTGTAGGAGCCGGAGCCGCCGGGCGTGTAGGAGCCGGAGTTACCGGGGGTGTAGGAGCCGGAGCCGCCGGGCGTGTAGGAGTTAGAGCTTCCGGGGGTGTAGCTCCCCCCCGGTCTGAGCCGGGGCCTCTTCGGGCACCGGGGTTTCGCAGACAACGCAGAACTTGGCGTCCTTTTCCAGGGTAGCGCCGCAGTTGGGACAATTCATGATGTTTCCTCCATCTCTTCTTTTATTTCAAAAAGGCCGGGCCGCCGCATTCCGCCGCTGAAACGAAGCCTTTCTGACAAGGTTATGCCGCCCGTTCCTCAGGCGGTGCCGACGCAGGGTTACAGACAGGCCGGTTTCTGGGTGCCCAGCGTTGCATAGAGCTGCGTTACCTCACGGGTGGTAAGCCCCGCACGCAGCGCCGATTGCAGTTCTTCCTGATAGGTGGGAGAGGTGCGCAGATGCTTGTTGAAATAAAAGTCATATTTTACATACGAAAGAAAATAATAGTAAATGCCCTTTCGCTGAATCATCAGCGCCGCATGGACGTATTCCTCAATTTTGAGGATGGCCGCCCGCCCGGCCAGGAAGGGCCGCTTTCCGTGCAGCAGGGCCACCGCCGCATAGAAGTAGAGGTCCGCGTTGTTCATGTCGTCCGCCATGGCCCGCTCGAAGGATTTTTCGGCCTGGCTATGCAGGCCCAGCCGCAGGTAGCACATGGCGGCGGAGAGGTTCACCCTGCCGTTATTCGGCCGCGCCTCCAGGGGCACACGATAGAAATCCGCATAAGCATGGGCCTTTTCATCTGGCATATTGAAAAACGTATCGTAGTTGGTGATATACAGCTTTGTGCCGCAGAATTCACAAACGGGGTTGTCAATATCAATCGGCGCACCGCAGTTGGGGCATTTGGTGGAGACTGCCTGATATGGCATAGAAAACCCTCCTTCGACGCATAGCGACAAAATCATTCCAATTATGTTAATATTATACAAGGTTGAACAGTATGTGTCAAGAACGAATAGACAAAAATAGACAACAGCGCACAGGGGCAGACATTTGCTCCTGTGCGCTGTTTGGGGTGAAAAAATTCGTTGTCCGCAGCTGCGGGGGTTTACAGATGCTCCTTACAGGAGAGGGTCAGCACCTCCATCCGCCAGACCGCCGTCTGCCCCAGCATGGCGTCCGGAAAGGCCCAATCGCTTTGATTGGTGTAATGGGCCAGCAGCAGGCCCAGGGCCCGCCGCTTTCCGTCCGTGTCCTCCACCAGCGCCGTCCGGCCTGTGCCGATGACGCTCTGAAAGCGGTAGGAGTACTGGCAGCCGGTGGCTCCGGCGTTCAGGCGGTGGTCGGTGTCCAGCTCAAAGCCCACCACCGGGTTTTCCCGCAGCAGGTCCAGCTTTCGGCCCTCTGTGGCGCTGTGGAAGTAAAAAATCCGCTTCCCATCCTCCCAGACAAAGCCGAAGTTCAGGGGAACGATATACGGCGCGCCGCCGGTGGCGAAGGCCAGGCGGCAGCAGTCGCAGCGCTGAATCACATCGTCGATGCTCCGGGGGTCGGTAACTGCTCTGTCGCTTCTTCTCATGGATTTGTGACCTCCCCGGTTGGGTTTTTGAGCAAAAATGCCTGCAAAGCCGCCTCATAGTCGGCCTTCATCCGGGGCGGAGCGAAGGAGCAGCGGTTGGCGTTCAAGAGCAGCTCCGGCACCTCAGCTGGGGTCAGCCCACAGTGGAGGCAAAGCCGTTCCAGTTCCTCCGTCAGGGTGGTGCCGCTGACGGTGCGGTTGTCCGTGTTGACGGTCACGGTCAGTCCGGCCTCCCGGAATCGCCGGAAGGGGTAGGTGTCCCAGCCGGACACCGCCCTGGTCTGCAAATTGCTGAGGGGGCACAGCTCCACCCCAATGCCCGCCTCCGCATAGGCCCGCAGCAGTTCCGAGGATTTTTGAAGGGCGATACCGTGCCCCACCCGGGCCGCGCCATAGGACAAGGCGGCCTCCAGATTTTCCACGCTGCCCGTCTCGCCGGAGTGGATGGTGAAGGGGATGCCCAGCTCCCTGGCCCGGCGGAACACGGCCTCCTGCTTCCAGGTGGGGTGGGCCGCCTCGTCCCCGGCCAGGTCCAGCCCCCAGATCAGGTCGGGATAACACCGGGCGGCCTCCTCCAGCATCTCCAGATTCTGGGCAGGGGAGAGGTTCCGCATGGCGCAGGCCAGGAAGCCGCAGCGGACGCCGGTCTCCGCCGTTCCGGTTTCTCTTCCCCGCCGGACGGCGGCAAAGACCTGTTCCAGGCCCAGCCCCTCCGCCTGGGAAAACGCAGGGGCAAATCGCAGCTCCAAATAGTAGATTCCCTCCCTTGCGGCATCCCGGAGGACGGCGCGGACAAAATCCGCAATGCTGTCCTCCGTTTGCAGGCAAAGCAGGGGCAGGTCAAAGCAGGTCAGGTAGTCCGCCAGACTGGTGCAGTCCGCCGGGACGGAGTACCGGAGCGTTTGCCCCGCCGGAAGGCGGCCCGTCCGGGTCAGGTAGTCCGTCATGGCCTCCGGCGGCAGGCTGCCGTCCAGATGACAGTGCAGCTCCACCTTGGGGAGGGCAGCGAGCCATTCTTTGCGTTCCATCGCTTCCCGTCCTTCCGGTGTCAGTAGCGCCGCACCAGCTCGGAGACCAGCCGGATGGAGCGCTCCGCCGCCCTGGCCGCAAACTGGTTGTAGTCCGCCGGGGAGTTGCCGGAGGCGTCGTCGGAGATGGCCCGAATCACCACGCAGGGCACCTGATTCACATAGCAGACCTGGGCGATGCTGCCCCCCTCCATCTCGGCGGCGATGCCCCCGAAGACGGTGCGGATGCGCACTTTCTCCCCGTCGGTATGAACAAACTGGTCGCCGCTGGCGATGGTGCCGGTTTCGGTGTGAAAGCCCTGTTCCGCCGCGATCTCCTCCGCCAGAGAGACCAGCCTGGGATGGCAGGGCAGATGGATGACGTTGATGCCGGACAGCAGGCCCGGCGGGTCGCCGATGGCGGAGGTGTCCATATCGTGCTGCACCAGGTCGGAGGCGATGGCGATGTCCTGAATCCCGATGTTGGGGGAGAGGGTACCCGCCACGCCGGTGTTGATGACGGCCTCCACCGGATAGCTTAGCACCATGGTCTGGGCGCAGATGGCGGCGAACACCTTGCCGATGCCGCAGACCGCCAGCACCACGTCCACCCCGTGGAGGCGTCCGCTGGTGTATTCAATGCCGCTGATGGTGCGGGAGACGGGGGCCTCCAGCATAGCGCGGAGGCCGTCGATCTCGATCTGCATTGCGCCGATGATACCGATCATAGTTGGGTCACTCCTTCTGATATTGAAAGTCGATGGGCTGCGCGGCGCGGAGTGTGTCCAGATAGGCCCGGCACAGGGTTTTGGCGGACTGCAAATTCAGGTTGCGGTAGTTGCCGCACTCCTTCCGGGACGCGCCGAACACGGGGCCATCGTAGTCCAAAATCTGCTGCAGGGTGTCCAGCACGGCCTGCAATACCCGTTCCTGGCTGACGCTGCTGCGCACCAGCAGGTAGAACCCGGTCTGGCACCCCATGGGGCCGAAGTACAGCACGGAGGGGGCGATCTCGGAATTCCGGATGAAGGTGGCGAACATATGCTCCACGGAGTGCATGGTGCAGTTATCCATATACACCCCGGCGTTGGGGGTGCAGGTGCGCAGGTCGTAGGTGATGACGTCCCCGTCGATGCGGGAAATATAAATGCCCGGCTTCAGCAGGTCATGGTCCACGGTGAAGCTGGCAATGCGGTGGATAGGCATGGGGAAGGCGCTCCTTTTCGCTGATTTTCTTTAGTATAGCACAGCCGCCGGGGGGTGACAACCCTGCCGGCCGGGAAAAAAGCGGTGGAAAACCCCCGCCGGTATGCTACAATGGAGGCCAATGAAGCAAAGGACAGGGAGATTGTGCCGATGGAAACGGTGGAACATCTGGGCCGCTATACCCTGCGCCAGCGGGACGGCCTGCCGAAGCTGGGGACGGATGCGGTGCGGCTGGCCCGGTTCGCTACCCTCCGCAGCGGCTGGCGGGTGCTGGATCTGGGCTGCGGCGTGGGGGTGCTGCCCCTGCTGCTGGCGGAGCGGGCGGACGGCCTGACGCTGGACGGCATTGAGTGCGTCCCGGAGGCGGCGGCGCTGGCCGGGGAAAACCTCCGGGCAAACGGCCTGGCCGGAACGATCGTGCAGGGCGACCTGCGGGAGCCGGGCTGGCTGACCGAGGGGCACTACGACCTTGTCATCTCCAACCCGCCCTACTTTGCCCCTGGGACGGGCTATGTGGCCACGGGGAATCGGGGCATTGCCCGGACGGAGCTTTACTGCACCTTGCCGGAGCTGTGTCAGGCGGCGGGGAGGCGGCTGAAAACCGGCGGGCGGCTGGCGGTCTGCCTCCGTCCGGAGCGGCTGGCGGACCTGTTCGAGGCCATGCGGGGGGGGGCGTCCATTGAACCAAAGCGGCTGCAGCTGGTGCAGTCCGCCCCCGGCCGCAGCCCGCGGCTGGCCCTGGCGGAAGGGGTCCGACAGGGCGGCAGGGGGCTGACGGTGGAGCCGGTCTTGCTGTTAAACGAGGAAACTGGAGGGTAATTATGGCAGGAACACTCTATCTGGTGCCGACGCCCATCGGCAACCTGGGGGACATCAGCCCCCGCATGGCGGACACGCTGAGGGAGGCGGACTTCATCGCGGCGGAGGACACCCGGGTCTCCCTGAAGCTGCTGAACCATCTGGATATTCACAAGCCGCTGGTCAGCTACTACCGCCACAATGTGGACACCAGCGGCCCCGCCATTGTGAACCGGCTGCTGGAAGGGGAGAGCTGCGCACTGGTCACCGACGCAGGCACCCCGGCCATCAGCGACCCGGGAGAAGATCTGGTGCGGCTGTGCGCCGAGGCGGGCATTCCAGTGGTGGCCATTCCCGGCCCCTGCGCCCTGGTGACGGCATTGGCGGTCTCCGGCCTGCCCACGGGCCGGTTCACTTTTGAGGGCTTTCTGGCCACGAACAAAAAGAACCGGAGGGCACACCTGGATGCCCTCCGGGGAGAAGTCCGCACGATGATTTTTTACGAAGCGCCCCACAAGCTCTGCGCCACCCTCAGCGATTTACAGGAGACCTTCGGCCCACAGCGGCGGGTGGCCCTGTGCCGGGAGCTGACCAAGCTCCACGAGGAGGTGCGCCGCACCACCTTGGGGGAGGCCTGCGCCTGGTACCGGGAGAATCCGCCCAGGGGGGAGTTTGTGCTGGTGGTGGAGGGGGCCGAAGCGCCGGAGGAGGCCCCTCCGCTGACATTGGAGGAGGGAGCCGCACGGGTGCGCCGGCTCCAGGAGACTCAGGGCCTGCGCTTAAAAGATGCCGCCCGTCAGGTGGCCCAGGAGAGCGGCCTGCCGAAGAACGAGCTGTATCAGGCGGCGCTGGCCCGGAAGGACGCGGAGGGATGACCTCCGCGTCTCCGGTTACCGATTACCGGTCACAGACCGATTCGATCCAGTCGCAGACCTCACCGGCGTAGTCCGCCTCACAGTGGGGCTGATCCCACACCAGGGCGTAGTCCACCGGCTTTCCGGCGTTGGCCAGCTTCAGCGCCAGCGTCATGCTGATGGAGAAGGAGGTATCGGCGTCGCTGGCACCCACACGGATGCGGTAGAACTTGGCCTGGTCGCAGGGCTCCTCAGTGCCGATGTAGTTCATCGGGTTGTTAAGGTACTTCCGCTGGGCCAGCGCTTCGTCCTGGACGTCTGTGGCATAACCGGCATAGTAGCGCCCGTACTCCTCCGGGAACTGCTCCGCCAGGGCGGCGATGAGGGGGGCAACCGTATCGTCAAAGTGGAAGGTGGGCTGGGTGGCTGTGCCGTACACCTTGTTCTCGCCGCTGTCGCAGTTCAGGGTGTCGAAGGCGGTGCAGGGCTTCATGCGGCGGCGATGGCTCAGCACATAGCTGTCCAGGTCGGAGACAGTGGCCTGCTGACCGTCCCAGGAGAGCCAGGCAGTCTTGTCCTTGCCCTGGAGGGTGACGGTGGCGGGGACGAAGGGAGGAGGCGCGGGAACGCCCTTAGGCGGACGGGTCAGCATATCGCCCAGGGAGGGGGGCTTCATGGGCAAATCCCCCTCAGGGCCGCCCACAGGAGGCTTGTTCAGGGCGACGCCGGGACCGGCATGGCCCTGCATCAGGTCGGCGTCGTCCGGCTCCTTGTCGCCGCCCACGGGGGCGGGGGCCTCATAGGTGTAGTTTCCGCTGAGATAGTCCTCCGGGGTGTACTGCTCCGGCAGTTCGCCCTTGCCCAGCTTGATCAGGTACTTGGTGGCGGAGGCGTTCAGCTGCTCCATCAGGTAGTCATAGGCGCTGCCGCTCCGGCCGTCGGGGTTCAGGACGATGGCCTCGCCGGTGGCGGGGTGGCGCAGGTTCAGGCCGTTGAAGTACCGGATATAGGCGTCTTTCAGCTGGCCGGACAGCGCCTCCTGGAAGGGGGTCATGGTACCGGCAGGGCCGGCAGGGGAGGGCTCGTTCTCCTTATCGGCGGAGAACATCCACTCATAGGCCAGGTCAGCGTGCTCCAGGTCGGTGATGGGGCAATAGATCTGGGCAGCGTACACATCGTCCCGCTCATCCATAAAGGCTCCGGCCTCTTCCAGATAGGCGTCATAGTTTTTGCTGTTGCCGGTGACGGCCAGCAGGGTGGACATGGCCCCGCCTGCGCTCCAGCCCACGGAGACGATCTTCTCCAGGTCGCCGGGGAGGGACTGGGCGTTGTGCCGCAGGAAGCGGATGACCATTTTCAGGTCCACCAGGTTGATGGGGGCCTTGCCGCAGAGGGTGCCGTTCTCGTCCCTGGACTCGTTGCCCCGGTTGCCACAGGTGACGTAGACGAAGCCCCGCTCCAGATACTGGGGGCCGAAGCAGCGGGGGCCGCCCAGCCACATATGGGGCATCTGCATATAACCGGCGGAGTTGTTGTTCAGGATGACGGGGGCGGTGGCGGCGGTGTAGCCGTTCATGGTGCCGGTGGGGTCGATGACGCCGCCCTCCTTCATGTAGGGGGCGGGGACGAAGATGCTGAGCCGCTGGAACTTGGGCGTGGTGGCCTTCAGGGTGTACAGCACATCCTCCAGGCACCAGCACTGATAGGTGTCGTCAAAGAACCACTGGTTCTGCACCTCGGTCAGCTCCAGGGTTTTGTTGATGATGGGGATCATTTGTTTCATTGCGTTACCTCCATTTTATGTGATGTGGCTCACCCGGAGCCCCGCAGGGCTCCGGGCTTTGTGTTGACGGTTACAGACAGGGTTGGAGCATGGCTCAGACGACCCGACACGCCGGTTCAGCTGAGGGCGTCGGTCAGGAAGGCGAACACCTGCGCCAGATTCTCGTCGGTATAGAACAGGTCGTCCTCATGCTCGGCGCCTTCGATCAGGCCGAAGGTCACATTGTCGCTGCCGATGACCTCTGCCAGCTTTTCGGCAAAGTTCTGGGACTGGGTATAGGGCACGCTGGTGTCGGAGTCGCCGACCTGAATCCAGGCGCAGAGGGTATAGTCCTCCGGCAGCTGGTCTACATAGGTGTACCACCAGGTGGTGTAGGTGAATTCCTCATCCTCACCGATGGCCTGGCCCACAAAGGCGCTCTCAAAGGAGGAGTCAGAGGAGTAGGTGGTGCCCTCGATGCCCAGGGCGGCATACTCGTCGTCCATGGTGTAGAATTCCACAGGGCCGTAGAAGTCCACCAGGACGGTTACGGAGGAGGAATACTCCAGGTTGTCGGTCACATCACCGTCCAGGGCTTCTACCTCCGGCGTCAGGGCGGTCATCAGGGACAGGTAAGCGCCTGCACTCTCACCCCAAATCACGACCTGATCCGGGTCGATGCCGTACAGCTCTGCGTTGGCCCGCAGATACCGCACCGCCGCCTTGACATCAGACAGTGCACCGGGGAATGTTGCTTCATCAGACTTCCGGTAGTCCACAGAGGCCACCACATAGCCGTTGGCCACGCCGGCCTCAATGACGGGCTGAATGATGTCCATGGTCTGGTCGCCAAACTTGAAGCCGCCGCCGTGTACCACGACGATGACGGGGTCGGAGCCGGTGGCGTTTTCAGGCAGATAGATGTCCATCACCTGAGCGTCCGAGTTGGAGGCGTAGGAGACGGCGGGGTAGTCCGCGTTTTCGGAGCCGGTGCTGGTGGTTTCCACAGATGCGGTGTCTCCGCTGTCGGCGTTGGCGGGGGCAAAGGTGCCGTCGCTCATCACGGCGTAGTCGCAGGTGTAGCTCTCGTCAAACATGGAGGAAAGGGTCATGTTGCCGTTGTCGGACTCCACCAACGTAACCGTGTACAGGCCGTCTGCATAGCTCCAGGTGACAGTATAAGTGGTGTCACCCATGAGGTCATTCGGCTCGAACATGGTGCCCTCGCCCTCACCGGTGAAGGTCAGCTCCCAGGTCGTAGTAAACCCGTAGGCTTCATTGACCTCGTCATAGGTATAGGTGTTGCCGACCACGTCCTCCGGCAGCACGTCGCTGGTGAGGGTAGCGGTGCTTTCCGCCTCTGCCTCGCTGTCAGCGGGTTCTGCTTCCACGTCTGCGCTCACAGACGCCTCCGCCTCCGTCTGGCTTTCCTCAGCGGAGGAGCTTTCCCCGGAGGAGGAACTGCTGGAGGCGTCGGAACCGCCGCAGGCGGCAAGACTCAGGCACAGAGCGAATGCCAGAATCAGAGCAATCCATTTTTTCATGGTAATCTTCTCCTCCTTATTTTAGCATCCTTTACAGCGTTTTGTCCAGCCATGTCCACAGAACATTCATATTCCACTCGCTGGAATACTCCTTGTCCTCATGGTCGGCGTTGGGCAGGGGGACGAACTCCACCCGGCCCTGGCCCAGCTTCTGATAGATGGCGTTGACGAAGTTGACGCTCTGCATAAAGGGCACCAGCTTATCCACACAGCCGTGCTCCACCAGCATGGGGGCCATGTTCTCATTGATGTAGGTGGCGGGATTTGCCTTGGCAAGCCACTCGTCGGACAGGCCGGGCAGCGCGCCGCCCATGTAGCTGCTCTCGGCGGACTGGGGGGTGTCATGGTCCACAAAGCTGACGCCGTTGGCTCTGGCCTGGTCGTCCATGGTGCGGAAGTCCATGGGGCCGAACTGGTCGATGCAGGCCTGCACGGTGCAGTCCGTGTCAAAGGTCATGCCCTCCTCGCCGGGGAACTGGCCGTTGGGGATGTTCATGCCCATGATGGCGGACAGGTTGCCGCCGGCGCTGCCCCCCAGGGCGCAGATGCGGTTGGGGTCGATGGCGTACTGCGCGGCATTTTTCCGCAGGAACCGGAACGCCTCCCGGCAGTCCAGCACGGCGGCGGGGAAGATTGCCTCACTGCTGAGGCGGTACTCCACCGAGGCGATGGCGTAGCCGTGGGCCAGCCCTTTCAGGTAGGTGTCCATATGGTCGTCCCGCTTGTCGCCCATGCCGAAGCCGCCGCCGTGGAGATGCACCACCAGCGGGAAGGGCCCCTCGCCCTCCTCCGGGAGATAGAGGTCCAGTCGCTGGGCCGGGGACTGGTCAGCATAGGGGACGTCCAGAAACTTCCGTTTCACCCAGCTGATGTCGGCCATTTTCATTTCCATGGCCGGTGCGCCGCCTTCAGCGGGGGCGTCAAAGCGCAGGGAGCCTTCCAGCTTGTCATAGTCCTCCAGACTAAAGGGCTTATTTTCCAGACTCATTTTAAACCATCCTTTCTAAAAAGAAAACCGGGACAGCCGAGAAACAACACCTCCGCTGTCCCGGTAAGGGAGTGAAAAGTTTACTTATGCACAGTGATGAGTGATAAGGTTGATTACTGGTTGTTGGCAGGCTGATCCTTCATAGCGTTGGCCTCACGGAACTGAGGAGCATACTTCTCCACGTCGGTGAGCAGCACCAGGACGAGGATAATCACACCGATGATAGCGCCCACAAAGGTGTAATCAAACTGAATGGCGCTGACAACGGCATCAGACTGGGCCTCCAGAGAGGCATTGTAGCCCACAGCAGCCAGAACCCAGGCGCACATGGCGGAGCCGAAGCCCATACCGATTTTGGAGCCGATGGACTGGGCGGAGGAGATCAGGCCCTCGGAACGGACGCCATACTTCCAGTAACCATATTCCACCACATCAGGCACGAAGGCAAATACGGCACTCAGCAGAGGACCTGCGCCCAGAGCGCGGATGACCACGCCGATGACCACCAGAGTGGTATTGGTGCCGGCAAAGCCGCAAATCAGGAAGCCAATAATCAGCAGGACGGCACCCATGGTCAGATAAGCCCGCTTGGACCACCGCTTGGAGATAGCGGGCATCAGGAACAGGATGATGATGCCAGGAGCCTGGCCTGCCGTCATCAGAGTAGACATAAACATGGCGTCGCCGATCACATAGGAGGCGTAATAGCTCTGAGCGGCAATCGCGTTGGCGTTCATCAGCAGGGAGAAGATGCCAATCAGCAGAAGCAGCCAGAAGTACTTGTTCTTCATGACAGCGGGGAACTGCTGCTTCAGGGAGGGCTGCTCGCCCTGAACCTGGTCTGCATCCACTTCTTCGGGCTTCATCTCCTTATTCACCAGACCCGAGATGAGGATCAGGACACCAGCGACCAAACCCAGGATAATGCTGGCCCAGTGCCAGCCAAATGCCAACACCAGAGGGGTGATAGAGGAACCTGCGATCAGACCGATGACGCTGTTGCCCACAGCGGAGAAGGTGGCCAGCATGGTGTTGTCATCCCGGTCACGGGTCATCAGGGGCAGCATAGCTGTGTTGGCAATGCCGAAGATGGTGTAGACGATGACGGACATGAAGATGTAGGTGGCATAGGCATAGACCAGCTTCATTCCATCGCTTGCACCAGTGGGAACGTGCATCAGCAACACGATGCCGAGGAAGGTGAGAGGGCCGGACAGAATCAGCCAGGGACGGGCCTTGCCCCATTTGGTGTTGGTTTTGTCCACGATAGCGCCCATGATCAGGTCGCTGACGCCGTCAAAGATACGGCAGACCACGAACATGGTGCCGATGGCCGCCGCGCCGATCAGCGCGGTGTCCGTGTAGTAGCTCAGCAGGAACGCTGCGCCGATCTGGCTAAAGACGTTACCACCGCCGGTGCCAAGGCCGTAGATTGTTTTCCGCCAAAGTGGAACCTTTTTGTTTTCCTTCATATAGAGAGACCTCCTTTTTTTGTGATACCCTTTGACCGGCTGGCGCTGTAGATGGCCTTGCCGCACCGTTTATTCCGGCGCTCCGGCAACCTTTGACAGCCGGTTTTTGTATCTGTTTCATATTATAGTTTCCAAAAACTTGACAAGCAATTCAAAATCCAGTATAATCAATTCCAGACCAGAATAAATTTGTGAGGTGTGTCAAATGAACCTGAACTATTTTCGTGAATTTATTGTATTGGCAGATACTTCCAATTATTTGGAGGCGTCGGAGCGGCTCTTTATGGGCCAGTCCACCCTGTCCAAGCATATCATGGCCATGGAGCGGGAGCTGGGGGTCTCCCTGTTTGAGCGCACCTCCCGCCGGGTGACGCTGACCAAATTCGGCAAACTGCTGCTGCCCCACGCCAGAACCATCGTGCAGGCCCAGTATGACTACACCGCCGACCTGGAGAACGAGATGGAGTCCCTGCGGGGCCGGGTCACCGTGGGGACGGTCTCCGCCACCGCGAAATACAGGATCACCGAGATCATTGCCAGTTACAAAAGAAGCTATCCCCACAGCAGCGTGCGCATGATCGAAGGCGACCCCAGTGACCTGATCGCACAATTGAAGGCGCACCAGTGCGACATGATTTTTGCCCATCTGCCCAATAACAGCCCGGAGGAGGCGGGGCTCCAGGGCTTCTGGTACTGTGAGGACTACCTGGTGGGCGTCTTTCCCCTGAGTCACCAGCTGGCAAAGGAGAAGGTGTTGCCCCTGGAGCGGCTCCAGGACGAGACGTTTATTGCCCTGGCGGAGAACAGCGTTGCCCACGATCTGGTGCTGGAGAGCTGTCATCGGGTGGGGTTCTCTCCCAAAATCGCATTCTTCTGCAACCGCATCGACAGCGTGCTGGACCTGGTCACCAAGGAAATGGGCATCGCTATTTTGATGGAAAATATGACGGTGCGGCCGGAGGACTCCAACTTCCCGGACCGTGCCCCCTTCTCCGTGGTTCAGCTCCAGCCCCGTGTCACCGCCCCGGTCTACCTCTGCTACCGGGCGGATGAGGAGCTTTCCCCCGCCGCAAAGCGGTTCGTCCAGTCCGTACAGGAGGAGATCGCCAGCCGGAGCGAACCGTGACCGGGCGCGGCCCTGACCGTTTTCATGCCGATTTGGAATGATACGCCATTTTGCGGGGCAGCGGCTGTCCGGCCTGCCCCGCACCCTTTGCCCCGTCAGCGCATAAAATAAGTCGAACGCCGCGTGAAGCAGCATTCGACTTATTTTTCACGGAAAAGGAGCTTGTGCGTATGACCAGAAAGTCATCTGAAACCGGCCGCTGCACGGACTGCAGCGGCACCATGCCCTCCTGTGCGCCGCTGGCGGTACCCTATGTACCCTTCCAGCAGGAGAACGCCCCCATTTACAAGGACTGCGACGCCCTGAGCCAGGGGACCCTGTTTCCCTGCCTGAACCTGCCCTTCCACCTGGCGGTGAACGGCACCCCGGTGCCCATGACGCCGCTGGCCCAGCTCCAGGCCCTGGACTTCGTCCTCCAGGAGCTGGCCCTGTACCTGGACACCCATCAGGACGATGAGGACGCCTTCGCCCTGTTCCAGGAGTATTCCGCCATGATGGAGCGCTCCCGGGCCGCCTACGAGCGGCAGAACGGCCCCCTGAACCTGGCGGCGGCCGCCGCGGACAGCTGCTGGCAGTGGACCCATTCCCCCTGGCCCTGGGACCTGAAAGGAGAGGATTGACCCATGTTTGTCTATGAAAAGAAGCTGGAATACCCCGTCCGCATCAAAAACCCCAACCCCAGGCTGGCAAACCTGATCATCTCCCAGTACGGCGGACCGGACGGAGAGCTGGGGGCCTCCCTGCGCTACCTCTCTCAGCGGTACAGCATGCCCTTTGACGAGTGCAAGGCCGTCCTGACGGACATCGGCGTGGAGGAGCTGGGCCACCTGGAGATGGTGGGCACCATCGTCCATCAGCTGACCCGGAACCTGACCCAGGAGCAGATTGAGGCCGCCGGCTTTGACGCCTACTTTGTGGACCACACCGCAGGCGTCTATCCCACCGCCGCCAGCGGCGACCCCTGGACCGCCGCCACGATTCAGGTGACGGGGGACACCATCGCAGACCTGACCGAGGACCTGGCGGCGGAGCAGAAGGCCCGGCTGACCTATGACAACATCCTCCGCTTCTGCCGGGACGACCCGGATGTGACCGATGTGATCCGGTTCCTGCGGGAGCGGGAGGTGGTGCACTTCCAGCGCTTCGGCGAGGCGCTGGAGCTTGCGAAGGAAAAGATGAATCACAAAAACGTCTACCTCTGCAACCCGTCCTTCGACCGGACGTAACAAATGAGAAAGCGTCTGCCCCTTTGCGCGGCAGACGCTTTTTTATCAATCAGGATTCCCCATAGGTCTCCGGGGCCAGCTCTTTCAGTTTCTCCCGGATGCCGATGAGGTCGTCAAAGGTCTCCGGGCGTTTGTTCACGTCCCGCAGCAGGGCAGAGGGATGGTAGATGGCCGTCATCCAGAAGGGGCCTTTCTGCACCCACTGACCGTGCTCCCGGGTGATGCGGTAGTTGGGGTCGATCAGCCGCTGGGCGGCGATGCGGCCCAGGCAGACGATCAGTTTGGGCCGCACCAGCTTCACCTGGGCCCGGAGATAGGGGATGCAGGCGTCCTGCTCAATGTTCTGGGGGTCCCGGTTCCGGGGCGGGCGGCACTTGACAATGTTGGCGATGTAGTACCGGCTGCGGTCCAGGTCGATGATGGCCAGCATCTGGTCCAGCAGCTGCCCCGCCGCCCCCACGAAGGGGATGCCGGTCAAATCCTCCTGCTCGCCGGGACCCTCCCCCACGAACATGATGCTTGCGTTGGGGTTGCCGTCGCCAAATACCACGTTGTGGCGGGTGTCGGCCAGGCTGCACTTCTGGCACTGGCTACACATGGCCTGGAGCTGTTCCCAATTCACCATAACGGATGCCCCTCCTTTCTTCGGCAAGGTTCGGGTTTTCTTTCCCTTAGTATAACACGCCTTCGCCGGAAAAGAAAGCCCGGCTGCCGCCGTTTTTCCGGAAAACGCCGTTGAGAACCGTTGATTCTCCTTGAAAATTGTTGCGAAGCCTTGTAAAATGTGCTAGACTATTATGGAGTATCTCCTCTCCCACCGCAGACCGGTGAGAGGGGAGCCGCCACCATGAAACACAAGGAAGGTACCTTATGGCAAAACCAATGATTGCAATCGTGGGCAGGCCCAACGTGGGCAAGTCCATGCTCTTTAACCGGCTGGTGGGGGAACGGCGCTCCATCGTGGAGGACACCCCCGGCGTCACCAGGGACAGGCTGTATGCCGACTGCGAGTGGCTGGGCCGGACGTTCACCGTGGTGGACACCGGCGGCATTGAGCCCCGGAACGACAACGAGATCCTGAACTTCATGCGGGAGCAGGCGGAGATCGCCATTCAGAACGCCACCGTCATCATCTTTGTCTGCGACATCCGGACGGGCATCACCGCCAACGATGAGGCGGTGGCCTCCCTCCTCCAGCGCTCCCACAAGCCCATTGTGCTGGCCGTCAACAAGTGCGACAGCACCGGACAGGCCGCCCTGAACAACACCGACATCTACGAGTTTTACAACCTGGGCCTGGGGGACCCCATCGCCGTCTCCGCCGTCCACGGCATTGGCGTGGATGAGATGCTGGAGGCCTGCTTCTCCTACTTCCCGGAGGAGCCGGAGGAGGCCGGGGAGGAGGACGTCATTAAGGTGGCCATCATCGGCAAGCCCAATGTGGGCAAGTCCTCCCTGACCAACAAGATTCTGGGGGAGGAGCGGGTCATCGTCTCCGATGTGGCGGGCACCACCCGGGACGCGGTGGACAGCTACTTTGAGAATCAGTACGGCAAATACTGCTTCATCGACACGGCGGGGATGCGGAAGAAGAGCCGTGTCAACGACCGGGTGGAGCAGTTCTCCGTCCTCCGGGCCACCATGGCCATCGACCGGGCGGACGTCTGCCTCATCCTCATCGACGCCCACGAAGGGGTCACCGAGCAGGACACCAAGGTGGCCGGGCTGGCCCATGAGGCCGGAAAGTCCTCCATCATTGTGGTTAACAAGTGGGACGACATCGAGAAGGACGACAAGACCATGGACAGGTTTAAGGAGGACATTCGCCGGGATCTCTCCTATATGCCCTACGCCCCTATGGCCTTCATCTCCGCCAAAACCGGCCAGCGGGTGAACACCCTGTTCCAGCTCATCAACAAGGTATACGAAGCCTCGCTGATGCGCATTACCACCGGTATGCTGAACTCCGTGCTGGCGGACGCCACCACCCGGGTGCAGCCCCCCACCGACCGGGGCCGCCGCCTGAAAATCTACTATATGACTCAGGTCAGCGTGGCGCCCCCCACCTTTGTGGTGTTCTGCAATGAGAAGAAGCTGTTTCATTTCTCTTACCAGCGCTATCTTGAAAACCAGATTCGGGGCACCTTTGGTTTGGACGGCACCCCGATTCGCCTGCTGATTCGGCAAAAGGGAGATAAGGAGGAGAATTTCTGATGAGCGAAGTGATAAAGACCGTTGGACTGGTTGCCCTGGTGGCGGCGGTTTCCTACCTGCTGGGCTGCTGCAACTGGGCGCTGATTATCTCCAAATATATCCTGCATGACGACGTGCGCAGCCACGGCAGCGGCAACGCCGGCCTGACCAACTCCTACCGGGTGTTCGGCAAGAAGATAGTGGTCTGGGTGGTGGTGGGCGATCTGGCCAAGGCCATCCTCGCCTGCGCCTTCGGCGGCTGGATTTTTGGCACCATGTTGGACTATGCCGTGGCAGGCAAGCTGGTGGGGGGTATCTTCTGCATTCTGGGCCACTCCTTCCCCTGCATGTTCGGCTTCAAGGGGGGCAAGGGCGTCCTGGCCGGGGCCGGGGTCATCCTCAGCATGGACTGGCGGATTGCCCTGATTTGCCTGGGGGTGTTCGTCCTGATCGTGGTCTGTACCAGAATGGTCTCCCTGGGCTCCATGGTGGCGGCGGCGCTGTTCCCCATCACCTGCTGGACCATCTACCATGACGGCCTGGTGGTGGTGCTGGCCTGCGTGGCCAGCGTGCTGATCGTGGTGCGTCACAAGGACAACGCCAAGCGCATCGCCCACGGCGAGGAAAACAAGTTCGAGTTCAAAAAGGAGTAACCGATATGAAGAAGATTGTTGTATTGGGCTCCGGCGCCTGGGGGACAGCGCTGGCGCTGCTGCTGCTGGAAAACGGCAACGATGTGACCATGTGGAGCTTCTTCCAGAGCGAATGTGACACCCTGAAGGCCAACCGGGAAAACCCCATGCTCCAGGGCGTTCCCATCCCGGAGGCGCTGGGCCTCACCGCCGACATGGGCTGTGCGGCGGAGGCGGACGTGGTGGTGCTGGCCACCCCCTCCTTCGCCTACCGTTCCACCGCCGCCCGGCTGAAATCCATCGTCCGCCCCGGTACGGTGATCGTCAGCGTGGGCAAGGGCTTTGAGCAAAAGACCTCCCTGCGGCTCAGCGAGGTCATCGAGTCGGAGCTGGGCCGGGACTGCCCCATCGTGGTGCTGTGCGGCCCCACCCACGCCGAGGAGGTGGGCCGTGGGGTGCCCACCGCCATTGTGGCGGCCTCCAAATCCCGGGACGCCGCCGAGCTGGTGCAGGACCTCTTTATGAACCAGCGGTTCCGGGTGTACACCTCCTCTGACGTGGTGGGCTGCGAGGTGGGGGCCGCCCTGAAAAACGTGATGGCGCTGTGCGCCGGGGTCATCGACGGCATGGGCTATGGCGACAACACCAGGGCCATGATGATGACCCGCGGGCTGACGGAGATGGCCCGGCTGGGCACCGCCATGGGCGGCTATCAGTCCACCTTCGCCGGCCTCACCGGGGTGGGGGATTTGATCGTCACCTGCACCAGCACCCACTCCCGGAACTACACCGCCGGTGTGCTGATCGGGCAGGGCATGACCCCTCAGGAGGCGCTGGACGCCATGGGCGGCAAGGTGGTGGAGGGCTACTATGCCGCCGCCACCGGCGTGGCGCTGGCAAAGAAATGGAATGTGGAGCTGCCCATCACTCAGGCGGCCTACGCCGTGCTGTACGAGGGCGAGCGGGTGGAGGATATGTTCCACTCGCTGATGACCCGCAAAAAGACCCATGAGGTCGAGGACGCCTGGGTAAAGTGACGGTTGCCCGGCAAACCCGCCCCGGCAGCCGCTTTGGAGAGGTTTATGAACTATCAGACAATTTTATTTGACCTGGACGGCACCCTTTTGAACACCCTGGACGACCTGCACACCGCCTGCAATTATGCCCTGACCGCGGTGGGGGAGCCGCCCCGCAGCAGGGAGGAGGTGCGCCGGTTCGTGGGCAACGGCATCGGGACGCTGCTGGCGCGGGCCATCTCCGGCGGAACGGACCATCCCCGGTACAGGGAGGCCCTTGCTCTGCTGCAAAGCTACTATCGGGCCCACGACCGGGTGAACACCGCCCCCTACGAAGGGGTACTGCCCCTGCTGGATGCACTGACGGAGGCGGGTTATTGCCTGGGCGTGGTCTCCAACAAGCCGGACGGGCCGGTGAAGGCCCTGTGCCGGGCCTATTTTGGGGACAGGATCGCCGTCGCCATTGGGGACCGGCCGGGATTCCGCCGGAAACCCGCCCCGGATGCGGCGCTGGAGGCCCTGCGGGCCCTGGGGGCGGACCCGGATTCCGCCCTCTATGTGGGGGACAGCGATGTGGACATTGCCACGGCCCGGAACGCCGGTTTGCGATGCCTCTCCGTGACCTGGGGCTTCCGGGACCGGGAGGTGCTGCTGGCCGCCGGGGCGACGGCGCTGGCGGACAGCCCTCAGGAGGTGCTGGCCTTTTTACAGGGGGAAGCATTGTGCGGGTGCTGATCGACGGCGACGGCTGCCCAGTGGTGAACGACGCGCTGGCGCTGTGCCGACAGTTCGCTGTGCCCTGCCTGATTTTCTGCGACACCGCCCATGAATTCCAGCGGGAGGGCGCGGAGACTGTCGTGGTGCCCAAAGGGGCGGACAGCGTTGACTTTGCCCTGGTGAATCGGGCGGAGCCGGGAGACATCGTCGTGACCCAGGACTACGGCCTGGCGGCCATGTGTCTGGGCCGACAGGCGACGGTGCTGAATCAGGACGGAAAACGCTACACGGAGGAGAATATCAGCGGCCTGCTCTATACCCGCTATCTCGGCGGCAGGGTGCGCCGGGGCGGCGGACGGCTGAAAGGGCCGCCCAAACGGCAGCGCTGGCAGACGGCGGCCTTCCGCGCCGCCCTGGGTCAGCTGCTGGAACAGGGCCGCGGAACCCCCCGACATTGGCAGAATCGGCAGAGAATCCTGCCGAAATAACGTTATTTTCAGAAATATGCTGAAAATAGATGCACCGTCTTGCAAAGAAAGAGCGGAATATTGTATAATAGCAAAACCGACAGATCGGTACCAACTGTAACGTGAGAAACGGAAAAAGGAGGAGCCTTTCCATATGAATGAAAAAAGTGAGTCCGTACAGGATAACAAAATGGGGGTGCTGCCCGTCAACAGGCTGCTGGTCAGCATGGCTCTGCCGCTGATCATCTCCATGCTGGTGCAGGCGGCCTATAATATTGTAGACAGCGTGTTCGTATCCATGGTCAGCGAGGACGCCCTGACGGCGGTTTCCCTGGCCTTCCCCATTCAAACAGTGATGATCGCCGTGGCCAACGGCACCGGCGTGGGCGTCAACTCCATCCTGTCCAAGGCGCTGGGGGAGAAGAAGCATGACGAGGCCACGCAGATGGCAAACCACGGCATCTTCCTTGCCTTCTGCTCCTTCCTGGCCTTCGTGCTGGTGGGGGCCTTCGTCAGCGGGCCCTTCTATCACAGCCAGGTCAGCGCCGACAGCGAGATCGCCATCGGCGGCATCCAGTACATGACCATCTGCTGCTGCTTCAGCTTCGGCCTGTTTATGCAGAATATGCTGGAGCGGCTGCTCCAGTCCACCGGGCACACTGTCCAGACCATGATCAGCCAGTCCACCGGCGCCATCATCAACATCATTCTGGACCCGCTGCTGATCTTCGGCGTGGGCATTTTCCCGGAGATGGGGGTGGCCGGTGCGGCCATTGCCACGGTGATCGGCCAGCATATTGCGGCCTGCATTGCCTTCTTTATGAACATCAAATATAATACGGAGATCAGCCTGTCCCTCCGGGAGGTGTTCCGGCCCAAGCTGGACATCATCAAGCGGATCTATGCGGTGGGCCTGCCCACCATCATCATGCAGTCCATCGGCTCGGTGACGACCTACGGCATGAACCTGATCCTGATCTCCTTCACCACCACCGCCACCACGGTCTACGGCGTGTACTACAAGCTGCAATCCATCTTCTTCATGCCGGTATTCGGCCTGACCAGCGCCATGGTGCCCATCATCGCCTTCAACTACGGCGCCCAGAAGCGCAGCCGTATGGTGCAGACCGTCAAGCTGGGCATTGGCTATGCCCTGGGCTTCATGATTTTGGGCATCGTGCTGTTCCAGGTGTTCCCGGCTCAGCTGCTGAGCATTTTCAGCGCATCGGAGAATATGCTGGAGATCGGCGTCCCCGCCCTGCGGACGATTTCCCTGAGCTATGTCTTTGCCGGCATCTGCATTGTGCTGGGCACCACCTTCCAGGCCCTGGGGAACGGCGTGTACTCCATGCTGGTGTCCTTCGGGCGGCAGATCGTGGTGCTGCTGCCGGTGGCTTATCTGCTGAGCAGGGTGGGCGGCCTGTCCGCCATCTGGTGGGCCTTCCCCATCGCGGAGCTGGTAAGCATGGCGCTGTCCATTTACTTCTTCCTGCGAATCTACCGGAAGGTCATTCGCAACGTCCCTGACGCGGTGTAACATCGGATTGGATTTACCAGAAAAAGGTGTGAGGAAATTCAAATTTCTTCACACCTTTTTTACCGTTTTCCTGTCGAACTGTGGTAGAATGGCGGTATCATCGGGTTGCGGAGGTGCGCAAATGAAGAAATGGATACGGCGGAGCGGGCTGACCCTCTGTTTGCTGCTCTGCCTGGCGGTGCTGCTGGTCTGTTCCTCCGACTCCAGCCTGGGGCGGTGGACCTACTACACGCCGGAGACGGTGGAGTTTAACGGGCAGGAGATAGAGATTGACAGCTCTCTGGAACGCAGCGCGCTGGAGGAGGACAGTTTCTCCCAGGAGGAGGACGGGACGCTGACCTACAGCGGCGAGGCCCTGTACGGCATTGACCTCTCCGCCCATCAGGGAGAGGTGGACTGGGCCGCGGTGGCGGACTCCGGGGTGGACTTTGTCATGCTCCGGGCGGGCTACCGGGGCTACAGCACCGGCGGACTGTCGGAGGACAGCCGCTTTGCGGAAAACCTCACCGGCGCCCTGGAGGCGGGGATTCAGGTGGGGGTGTACTTCTTCTCCCAGGCCGTTACGGCGGAGGAGGCGGAGGAGGAGGCTGCCTTTGTGCTGGCCCTGCTGGACGGGCAGGCGCTGGACCTTCCCATCGCCTACGACTGGGAGTACATCACCTATGACGACGCCCGCACCGACGGCCTGGACGCGGAGACGGTGACGGCCTGCGCGGCGGCATTCTGCGCCGCCATCGAGGAGGCCGGGTATGACGCCATGGTGTACTGCAACGGAGAACTGGGGTATCTGAACTACGACCTCAGCGCACTGGAGGGCTATGAGGTGTGGTACGCCGAATACGCCGATTCCCCCGGCTTCGCCTACGCCATCGCCATGTGGCAGTATTCCAGCTCCGGCACGGTGAACGGAATTGCCGGCGATGTGGATTTGGACCTCCTGTTCCTCCCGGAGGAGGCGGAGGAGGAGTAAAACCAGATACGGGAAACAGATTTACGGAATTATAGGTGGAAAAGGCGAAAAAAACTGTCTAAATTCGCCAAAAAATGATTGTTAAACTATTCGCAAAATCAAAAGATTGCGCTATAATATTGCCGTATTATGGTGCGGTGTGCGTGAGGGTGAAGCGCACCCTTCCGGCGTCCGTTTTGGGCCGGACCGGTCCGCAGGGGTTTCTGGATGGGGAGCAGAAATCCGTGCGAATTGTCGCGGCAAATCGGATGGCTGCCAAAGGGAGGGTGTCCCGGTATCCTGCGGGCACACGCCGAAAGAGAGAAGGCTGTGATTGTGATTTTGATACCCGTCCTGATTCTGTTTCCGTTTGTGATGGCCGCAATCCTGGCGCTGGTGAAGGACGACAGGGCCAGGGGCCTGTGTGTCTACATCGGCTCCGGCGTCACGATGGCGCTGGCCCTGTTGGTCAGCGGCTGGTGGCTCTCCGGCGGACAGGCAGACCTGCTGCTGTTTGAGGAGACGTCGCTGGTGGATCACTTGATGATCGTGGGCGACCTGTTCCTGATGTGTCTGGTGGTCTACCTGAGCGTCAAGCATAAGAAGTACCCCATCGTCCTGCTGAGCGTGGCCCAGACCCTGGGTGTGCTGTGGGTGGAGCTGTTCGGCGGCTCCGTGGAGGAGACGCCCCATATCCTGATAGACCGGCTCAGTGTGATTCTGATGCTGATCGTCGCCATTGTCGGCGGCCTGATCGTCATCTACGCCGTGGGCTATATGCGGGGCTATGTCCATCACCACACGGAGTTTGCGGACCGGAGAGGCTTCTTCTTCCCCATGCTGTTTGTCTTTCTGGGGGCCATGTTCGGCCTGGTGCTGTCGGAGAGCATGACCTGGATGTATTTCTTCTGGGAGATCACCTCCGTCTGCTCCTTCCTGCTGATCGGCTACACCAGGACCGATGAAGCGGTACATAACAGCTTCCGTGCCCTGTGGATGAACCTGCTGGGCGGCCTGGGCTATGCGGTGGGCATCATCTGGTTCGCCGTGAGCCATCACTCCTTCAGCCTGTCCGCCATGGTGTCCGCCGGGAAGGGCGGGGACATGGTGGCCGTGGCCTGCGTGGCCCTGCTGAGCTTTGCGGCGCTGACGAAGTCCGCCCAGATGCCCTTCAGCCAGTGGCTGCTGGGGGCCATGGTGGCGCCTACCCCCACCTCCGCCCTGCTGCACTCGGCCACCATGGTCAAGGCGGGCGTGTACCTGCTGCTGCGGCTGGCCCCGGCCCTGCAAAACAACTGGGCGGGGTATATGGTGGCCTTCATCGGCGGCTTCACCTTCTTTGTGGCCTCGCTGATGGCCATTTCCCAGAGCGACGGCAAGAAGATTCTGGCCTATTCCACCATCTCCAACCTGGGCCTGATCACCGCCTGCGCCGGCATCGGCGCGTCGGAGACCTACTGGGCGGCGGTGTTCCTGATTATGTTCCACGCGGTGTCCAAGTCCATGCTGTTCCAGTCCGTGGGTGCGGTGGAGAACGCCACCGGCAGCCGTGACGTGGAGACCATGCACGGCCTGATGCTGCGGATGCCCAAGCTGGCCGTGGTCATGGTTATCGGTATCTGCGGGATGTTCCTGGCCCCCTTCGGTATGCTGGTGTCCAAGTGGGCGGCGCTGAAAGCCTTCGTGGACGCAGGCGGCCTGCTGGGCACGGCAATGCCCCTGTTTGTCTGCTTCGGCTCCGCCACCACCTGCCTGTACTGGTCCAAGTGGCTGTGCCGTCTGCTGGTGGTGGACCATATCCGCACCACCAAGGACATCACCGGGCGGAACGAGTATTTTTCCCTGTTCGCCCACGCGGCCATTATGATTCTGCTGTGCGTCAGCTTCCCCAGCCTGTCGAACTATGTGGTGCTGCCCATCGTCACCGAGCTGTACGGCGAGGTGGACCCCGCCATCACCACCGGCAACCTGCTGTTTATGGTGGTGCTGCTGTTCTGCGTGTTCGTGATTCCGCTGCTGGTGTTCCTGGTGACGCGGCGCTCCCATCCCCACCCGGTGATGAGCTATGTGGCCGGTATCAACACCGGCGACAGCCAGCACTTTGTGGACTCCATGGGGGATGAGAAGGAGATTCAGACCACCTCCTGGTACATGGAGGACTGGTTCGGGGAGAAAAAGCTGATGTTCCCCAGCCTGGCGATTTCCAGCTTCATCATCGTGCTGTGTATGATTCTGCTGTTGGGAGGTGTGGCCTCATGATGCTGAGTGTGATGGTTGGCCTTGGATACATTCTGTTCGCCCCGCTGATCGGCGGGCTGCTGGAGGGCATGGGCCGCGTCCTCACCGCCCGTATGCAGGGGCGGAAGGGCCCCTCTGTATTGCAGCCCTTCTGGGACCTGCAAAAGCTGCTGCGTAAAGAGCTGGTGACGGTCAGCCGTATGCAGCTGATCATGATCGGCTCCTACACCCTGTTTGTCATCCTGTCCGGAACCCTGTTTTTCAGCGGCAATGACATTATGATGTGCTTCTTCTCCCTGACCACGGCGGATATGTTCCTGGTGGTGGCGGCCAGCTGCACCGGCTCCCCCTTCTCCACCATGGGCGCCAACCGTGAGCTGATTCAGATGGCCTCCTATGAGCCGATGCTGCTGCTCACCGGCGTGGGCTTCTACCTGGCGGACGGCACCTTCCGGGTGTCCACCATCGGTACCCACGAGGGCCTGCCTGCCATCGTGATGCTGCCCGGCTTCTTCATCGGGGTGGTGGTGATTCTGGCCATCAAGCTGCGGAAGAGCCCCTTTGACATCTCCACCTCTCACCACGCCCATCAGGAGATGGTGAAGGGCACCACGACGGAGCTGTCCGGCCCCACCCTGGCCTGCTACACCATTGCGGACTGGTACGAGCAGGTCATGCTGATGGGCATTGTGGGCATCTTCTTTGCCAACAACCGCTGGTGGTCCGTGGTGGTGGCGCTGGTCTGCATTGTCCTGGTCTACTTCTTCGAGGTGCTGGTGGACAACACCTGTGCCCGGGTCAAGTGGCAGGTCATGTTCAAGGTGGCCTGGGGCGTCACCCTGGTGGCCGCCGGCACCAATCTGCTGCTGCTGCAGATGATTCGTTAAGGAGGGACAGAAGATGAAATTATCCAGATCTCCCTGGCTGATCCACTACGATTGCTCCAGCTGCAACGGCTGCGACATTGAGGTCCTGGCCGCCACCATGCCCCGCTACGACCTGGAACGCTTCGGCATTATCAACTCCGGCGACCCCATGCACGCGGACATTCTGCTGACCACCGGCGGCTGCAATTCCCAGAACGCCCCGGTGCTGAAACAGATTTACGACCAGATGCCCGACCCCAAGGTGGTGGTGGCGGTGGGCACCTGCGCCTGCACCGGCGGCATCTTTAAGTCGTGCTACAACATTCAGGGGGGTACCGACACGGTGATTCCGGTGGATGTGTATGTCACCGGCTGTGCGGCCCGGCCCCAGTCCATCATTGACGGGGTGGTGCAGGCCCTGGCCATCCTGGACAAAAAATATGAGGCCTATACCGAAGACCCAAAGGAGGGCATCTGAGCGATGGCGAAACTGACTTACAAGGTGGACGACATTGACATTGGCGAGCTGATGCCCCGCTGCGCGGCCTACAAGGGCTACGGCTGGCGGCTGTGCCAGATTCACAGCGTCCGCACGAAAATCGGCTACGAGCTGACCTATTCCCTGGCCAAGGATTATGAGCTGCACAACTTCCGTGTCACCGTGGAGGAGATGGAGGAGGTGCCCAGCATCACCCCCATCTACGCCTGCGCGTGGATGTATGAAAATGAGATTGCGGAGCTGTTCGGGGTCAACATTGAGAACATTCGGCTGAACTACGACCGGAAGCTGTACAAGCTGAACGTCCAGACGCCGTTTAAGTGAGCGAGGTGTGCTGAGATGAGTAAGAAAAGTGTGGTACCCTTTGGCCCTCAGCATCCGGTTCTGCCGGAGCCGCTCCATCTGGACCTGGTTCTGGAGGACGAAAAGGTGGTGGACGTGATTCCGGAGATCGGATTCATCCACAGAGGGCTGGAACACCTGGTGGACAAGCGGGATTTTAAGGATTACGTCTATGTGGCGGAGCGCATCTGCGGCATCTGCTCCTTCATGCACGGCATGGGCTATTGCGAGTCCATCGAGTACGGCATGGGCATTGAGATTCCCAACCGGGCCAAATACCTGCGCACCATCTGGGCGGAGATGAGCCGCGTCCATTCCCACCTGCTGTGGCTGGGCCTGCTGGCGGACGGCTTTGGCTTCGAGGCCCTGTTTAACGAGTGCTGGCGGATTCGGGAGGACGTGCTGGATATACTGGAGGCGTCCACCGGCGGCCGCTGCATCTTCTCGGTCAATAACGTGGGCGGCGTCATCAAGGATATGGACAGCGCCATGCTCCACGGGTTTGTGGAGAAGTTTGACAAAATCGAGCGGGACCTCCACGACGTGGTGGACACCTTCCTGAACGACTACACGGTAAAGAGCCGTCTGGTGGGGGTGGGCAACCTGACCAAACAGGCTGCCCTGGGCCTGGGGGCCTGCGGCCCCATGGCCAGAGCCTCCGGCCACGCGCTGGATATGCGGATGCTGGGCTATGCCGCCTATGGCGATTTGGATGTGAAGATCGCCACCTCGGAGGGCTGCGACTGCTACGCCCGGACGGAGGTGCGTATCCAGGAGATTTTCAACGCCATTGACCTGATTCGTCAGGCGGTGGACAAAATCCCGGCGGGTGATTTGATCGTTCCGGTGAAGGGCAACCCCACCGGCGAGTTTATGGTGCGGATGGAGCAGCCCAGGGGCGAAGCCTGCTACTACACCAAGGGCAACGGCACCCCCTATCTGGACCGGTTCCGCGTCCGCACCCCAACCTTTGCCAACATTCCCGCCATGGCGGAGATTATGAAAGGCTGCGACGTGGCGGATATTCCGATGATCATCCTGACCATTGACCCCTGCGTCAGCTGTACGGAGAGGTGACAGACCATGGGATTGATGACATTTGCGAAGGTGGCCGTGCGCAATCTGTTCTCCAAGCCGTACACCACCAACTACCCCTATGAACCGGCGGTCTATCCGGAGCGTTCCCGGGGCCGCATCCTGCTGGACCACAGCAAGTGCGTCCTGTGCGGCCTGTGCAGCACCCATTGCCCCACGGACACCATTTTTATCGACCGGAAGGCCGGCACCTGGAACATGAACCGCTTTGACTGCGTCCAGTGCGGCAACTGCGTGAAGGTCTGCCCCAAATCGGCCCTGTCCATCGTCCCCGGTTACTTTACCCCCAACAGGGAAAAGCTGATTGAGACGAACCAAATCAAGGCCCCCGCCGCCTTCACCGGCAAAACCACGGAGCCCGGCGCGATTCCCACCGGCCCGGCCATGGCTGTGCCCGTGGTCAGCGACGCCTGCATCCTCTGCGGCGCCTGCGCGGCCCAGTGCCCCGCCGGGGCCATCACCGTGGGTGACGGCTGGTCCGTGAACGCGGAGGCCTGCCTGGGCTGTGAGGGCTGCATCTCCACCTGCCCGGAGAACGCCCTGACCATGAAGAGCGCCGTGGCCCCCGGCCACGAGGCCGCCATGGCCGCCTCCGACAAGGAGTGGGGCGTGCAGCGGAAGCTGGGCCGCCGGCCCTATGTGCCCCAGTTCGACAAGGACGGGGAGGAGATTCCCGTCCCCGCCTGCACCCTGCCGGACTATGTGGATGAGTGGGCCGACCTGCCGGTGTCCACGCCGGAGAACTGCGTGTACTGCGGCCTCTGCTCCAAGCAGTGCCCCAAGGGCGCCATCGTGGTGGACCGGAAGGAAAAGATTTGGGAAGTGGACAACGCCGAGTGTATCCGCTGCGGCATCTGCGTGGAGAACTGCCCGAAGGGTGCCCTGACCCTGCCCGACGTCACCATGGACGTCCCTGCAGAGGAAGAGGCGGACTTCATCATCGCCTGCCTGGAGCCGGGCTATAATGACGAGTTTGTGGACCTGCCCAGAAAGGGCGACGCGTGCGTGTACTGCTCGCTGTGCGCGAAGAAGTGCCCCGCCGGTGCGCTGACCGTGGACCGCAAGACCAAGACCTGGACGGTGGACAACGAGCTGTGCGTCCGCTGCGGCGTCTGCGCTGGTGTGTGCCCCAAGAAGTGCATTGACCTTTAACCATTGACCTCATTCGCCGCCGGTGGGCCTCCCACCGGCGGACTTTCCAATCGGGGAGGGATTCCATGGCTGATGCAACGGAGCGTATCACCGTATATGGCATGGTGCAGGGCGTCGGATTCCGCCCCTTTGTGGCCCGTCTGGCGGAGGAGATGGGGGTGCGGGGCCTCGTCCGCAACAGCGGCGGCATTGTGACCGCCGAGGTGACGGCGGAGCAGTCTGTGCTGAATCGTTTTGTGGAGCGGCTGGAAGGGGAGTGCCCCTTCGGGGGGCGCATCGACCGGATTGCGCGGGAGACGCTGCCCACCCGGCAGGACAGAGCGTTCTCCATTGTGGAGAGCGAGGCTGCCGCCGGGGAACCGCCCCTGATTCCCCCCGACC
>JAJQBL010000149.1 GCA_021203325.1 Clostridiales bacterium
AAAATCATCCGGCATACTCAGAATCGTCAGCACGATTTTTTTCGCCTGCTCCGTCAGGGAGGACGCTACGGCGTACTCATTGACGGTGTGGCTGGCATCGCCTCGGACACCCACGCCGCAGAGCACCGGAATCCCCATCATCGTGATATAGGCGGCGTCGGAGCAGCCGCCGGAGTACACCGGCTGGGGGCGGGGGAAGCCCAGCTCCGCGCAGGCGTCCTGATAGAGATGCAGCAGCCGCTCCGCGCCCGCTACCGGCTCCATGGCCTTAAAGACGGTTTTGATCTCCAGCTCCGCGTGAACGCGGGGGTCCGCATTGTCGTCGCAGATTTCCTGCAAACGCTTCAGCGCATCCTCCAGATCCTGATTCGTCGGAAAGCGAATCCCCACGGCAATGTCACACCGGTCCGGGATGGCATTGCTGGTAGTGCCGCCCTTCACGATGCCGCAGTTAAACAGCACCCTGTTGGGGTCAGACAATTCCTCGATCTTTAAAATCTTGCGGGCCGCCTCGCGGATTGCGCTGGCCCCCTTCTCCGGCTCCTTGCCCGCGTGTGCGGAGACGCCGTGCACCGTGATGGCCACGATGCCGCCGCCCTTGCGGCGGTATACCACATCCCCATTCAGCAGCCCGCTCTCACAGTTGAACGCCGCAGCGCATCCGGCGGCCGCATCCGCGTAGACCTGACAGCCGCCCCCTTTGGAAAGGCTGTGGGCCACCTCCTCGTCGCCGCTTAAAATCAGGCGAAGCTGCCGTTTCCGATAACCGAAGTGCTGCAATGCGGCAATCACCAGAATCGCCACCGCGATGCCGCCCTTGCAGTCATATACGCCGGGGCCATAAATCTTATCCCCGTCGCGGCGGAAGGCATCGTCCCCAAAGCGGCCGATGGGATGCACCGTGTCCATATGCGCCATCAGCGCCACGGGGGGCAGTTCACCTTCCTCCGTCTGGGCCACCAGGCTCGACCCCGCCGCCTCAAAGGCAACCTTTTTGCGCCACAGCCCCATGGCGTCCAGATAGGTATCCAGGTGCGATGCCAGGCGGTTGACCTCCGCCTTTTCGGCGGACGGGCTCTCAATCCGCACCATCTGCTCCCACAGCTTTGTCATGGAATGTTCTCTGGAGTCGATATAATCACAGATTTCCTGTATGTCAAATTGCTGATTCTGCATGGCAAATACCCCTCTCCGCTCACAGCAGCCCGATGACGAATCCTGCCATCAGGACGGACAGAATCGTGACCACCGTAATGCCGCCCACCACATAGGGCACATTCAGCGTATCCTCGATGTACGTTTTTTCCTCCGGCGTCTCGCCCACTGCCTCCGCCACCTCGCGGCAGATGACGACGTTGCTGGGGAAGCCCAGGAACTGCTCCACGCCGATGCCCATGGCCAGGTCCTTATCCCCTACCAGGAGTTTGCCGATGGGCAGCACATAGCTGACCAGCACCACCCCCGCAATCGCCAGGGCAAAGAGCAGGACCGTCTGAAATGCCATTGTCCCCAGGTCGGACAGGGAAACCGTCGCAAGGGAGGGAATGATGGAGCCGTAGATGGCAATCATCAGAATCCCATAGGAGGACCCCCGCTGCAGCGGCTTCGGCGGCACAAAGCCGCCGAAGCCGGACAGAGAACCCAAAATCAGCGCCCACACCGCATAGTTGACCGGCGTCACGCCGCCGAGGCTCCTGGCCAGCCATCCGCCCACGCACACGATGGCGATGTCCAGATTCGCCGTGTACAGCTCCTTGTGCGTCTCATAAAACGGGACTTTTTGTGCGGAAACGCCGCTCTGCTGCGCCTTCAGCGCCGCCATCTTCCCTTCCGGGTCCGTGCGGAAGTCCGCCGCCAGCTTTTTCGCGTATTTCAGCCCCATGGCGGAGGCGATGGGCGCACCCACCAGCTTCTGCACCGAATAGATCACCGCGCAGAGGACGGCTGCGGTGGTCAGTCCCTTTTCCGTCGCCGCGGCCGTCATCAACGAGGTCGCCATGGCGCCGCCGTTGATGACCGGCATGCCCACCAGAACGGTGTCCAGCCCGATGATGGGCGCGGCCAGGAGCAGCAGCAGGCAGGAGGTCACCATGCAAATGGTCGCCATCAACACCGTTTTCCATTCCCGAATCAGCTGCCGGACGTTGATGGTCGTTCCCATATTAAAGAGCACCATCGCAATGGCCAGGCTCGACAGGCTTGTCAGCCCCGCCTGGTCGATGATGTCCGCCGGGAAAACCCCCGACAGGAATCCCACCAGGAAAATCAGCATGACCATCATCATGCCGGACAGCCGGCCCTTCGAAGCGTGGGCAATCAGATCGCCCAACGCGAACACGACCACCACGACCATCAGGTAAAAATACATACTGCTAAACATTTTGTCCTCTCCTTTTCTCCCTTGCCTGAATTTGTGACATCAAACACGCGATAACTGCTCTCCGAATGTTTGACGGCACCCTTGCTGGCTGTCAGTATAGCACAAATGAGGGCCGCAATTCAACCGGCGGGCGAAGTTTTTTGAAGAGTTTATTTGACTTCCTGCGGAATCTATCGGTTCCGAAAAAGCATTTCTGAGCCTGCGGACAGCAGAAATTATGCGGCACTTTTTCGCCGACAAATTTTGGCGGAAACGACAGCAGGCGGCCTGCAATTTTGTGTAAATGACGGCTTGCAAGTTGACCGGGAAGGATTTAGAATAAAAATGGGCCTGTAAGGGCGTTCTTTTCAATACGATTTCCATCAGGAGGGAAAACAAATGAATATCAATCAAACCGTCAGTGGAAGCAGCCTGACCATGCGCCTGAGCGGGCGCCTCGATACCGTGACGGCTCCGCAGTTGGAGGAGACGCTGAAGAACAGCCTCGCCGGTGTGTCCCTTTTGACACTCGACTTTGCGAACCTGGCGTATATCTCGTCGGCCGGTCTGCGGGTGCTTCTGTTCGCCCAGAAGACGATGAACAAACAGGGCAGCATGATTATCCGGAATGTCAATGAGACGATTATGGAGGTCTTTGAAATCACCGGATTCCGTGACATTCTCACAATCGAATAACCGGCCGCCGACACGGTGACGAAACTGGGCTTTGACGGGAGGCGGCGGTCTGACCGCCGCTGATGGGGTGCGGCTGCGCCTGTGAATGAGGATTCTATGCATAACAAGGATAAGAAAAGGTCACAGAGAAGGATCACGCGCTTACTGGGGCAATGGCTGCTGCTCTGCGTCTGTATTGCCTTACTCTGTACATGGCTGTTTGTCTACTGTTTGCAGAACTGGCTGTCAGACAGGGAGACGCAGACCCTCCTTTCCATTAACATTTCCGATGTGACCGCGGACATTTCGGATGCGTCAGATGAAAATCTTCTGGCGCTGACGCACACGGTTGCGGACCTGTTGGAAGCGGGAGAGACGGACCTCGACGCGATTGCGGAGGAGTACAGCATTGCGGAGATCAACGTTGTCAACAGGAACGGCGTGATCACGGCGAGCACCTATGAATCATTCCTCGGTTATCAGATGGCGGACGGAGAACAGTCCGGGGAATTCTGTGTGCTTCTGGGCGATGCGGAGGAATATGTGCAGAGCTATCAGCCCATTTCCTATGACGAGAGCATTTCCCGCAAATACGCCGGGGTTTCTCTGTCCGACGGGGGATTCATGCAGGTGGGATATGACGCGGAGGAGTTTCAGAAGGATATTGACACGCAGGTGATCGGCGCGACACGCAACCGGCACGTGGGTCAAAGCGGTTATCTTCTGATTTCCGATGAGAGCGGCGTGATCGTTTCCGACCGAAACGGCGGAGAAGGTCAGAACCTGTCCGTCACCGGAATCACGCTGGATACGGATGACCTACAGGCGGGGGAGAAGTTCCGCACCGAAGTGTATGGGGAATCCTGCTTCTGTATGTATGACGAAACGGAAGGCTATTATATCATTTCGGTGCTTCCGGCAAGCGAAGCGCTTGCCTCCAGGAACACCGCTGTCGTGACCACGGTCGCCGTGGAGCTCATCGTGTTCGCCTGCGAATTTTTACTGATTTGCTTCCTGATGTGGCAGCTTGTCGTGAAGAATATCTATAAAATCAACGACAGCCTCTCTGAAATCACGGCCGGGCATCTGGATGTGAAGGTCGATGTCTGCACCAACAGAGAATTTACGGCCCTTTCCCAGGACATCAACGCGACGGTGGATACGCTGAAACGCTACATCGCGGAAACGGCGGCACGGATGGACCAGGAGCTTGCCTACGCGAAGGAGATACAGTACGCCTCCCTTCCGGGCATTTTTCCGCCGTACACGGACTGCGTGCAGTTCGACCTCTTTGCGTCCATGCACACGGCAAGGGAAGTGGGCGGCGATTTTTACGATTTTTATTTCGCCGGAGAGGACAGACTTGCCTTTCTGGTGGCGGACGTCTCCGGGAAAGGAATCCCCGCGGCGATGTTCATGATGCGGGCGAAGACGCTGATCAAGGGGCTTGCGGAATCCGGCATGGAGGTCAACGAGGTTTTTACCCGGGCGAATACCCGCCTTTGTGAAAACAATGAGGCGAATATGTTTGTGACGGCCTGGCTGGGCGTGCTTCACTTAAAGACCGGCCTTGTGGAATATGTGAACGCAGGGCATAATCCGCCGCTGGTGGACTGCGCGGAGCCTCAGCCGGCGGGCTCCGGCGGAGCGGATTTCCGGGACGGGAAAGACCCTGGGTTTTACTATCTGAAATCCCGTCCGGGATTCGTCCTGGCCGGGATGGAGGGCATCCGTTACCGCAAAAATGTGCTGCAGCTCGCTCCGGGGGATACCCTTTTCCTGTGCACGGACGGCGTCACGGAGGCCACAGATGGGCAGATGCAGCTCTACGGCGAGGAGCGGCTGCGCGCCGTTGTGAACGGCAGCAGGATGACGCCGGAGGAGCTTTGCGCGGCGGTGAAGGCTGACGTGGACACGTTTGTCGGCGGCGCCCCGCAGTTTGATGATATTACCATGCTGGCGCTGACCTATAAGGGTGACGGCGCGGAAGTGCACGGAACCCCGGAAGGCGCTGCAGGCGCATTGTAAGATACAACGGTGAAGGAGCATGAGATGATGAAGGAACTGTCTGTAGACGCGGTTGTCGATAATATAGAACCGGTTACGGAGTTCGTAAATGAATATCTGGAAGAACATGGCTGTCCGATGAAGGTTCAGATGCTGATGGATATTGCCATTGACGAGCTGTTTGGAAACATTGCCCACTATGCGTATCATCCGGAAATCGGCCCGGCCACCGTCTGCGTCGAGGTGACGGAGCCGCCCCTGTCGGTCATCCTCACGCTGATCGACAACGGCGTCCCCTACGACCCCCTCAGGGCGGAGGACCCGGACACCACGCTCTCCGCGGACGAGCGGGCCTTCGGCGGCCTTGGCATCTATACGGTGAAAAAACTCATGGATGACGTTTCCTATGAATACAGGGACGGGAAAAACATCCTCAGAATCAGGAAGGACTATGTGAAAACGGCCTGTAAGCGTCCCTCATAAAATGCGGAACATGGGATTCAAACAAAACCAAATCAGGAAGGAAGGCGGCAATCCATGTTGAAAATACAAAATAACCGAAGTGAAATCGAACGTGCCCTGGACTATATGGAGGAGGAATTTCAGAACTTAAAAATGAACCGGCGGGAGTATGCCACGGTCATGCTGACCGCCGAGGAATTTCTGGTCTGCCTGATGGACCATGCGCCCCGGGACGCGGAGCTGGAGCTGAACTTCCGGCGGATGTTCGGCACGGTGACGCTGTCCATCACCGCGCCGGGAGAGGAATTCGACCTGACAGAGTACCAGACGCTTCCGGGGGGCATGGATTCCGATGAGCTGGATGAGGGCATGGAAAACGCAATTCGCAACCTGATTTTGCGTGCCCGCTCCGACTCGTTCCGGTATAAGAATCAGGCCCACAGGAATTACATCCAGATCGTTGTCAAACGCTCGGAGCGGATGCAGCTTTATCTGACCCTCGGGGCGCTGCTGCTCTCCATCCTGCTGGGCATGGTATTGAAAACGGTGCTGCCGGAGCAGGCGCAGGATACGCTGAACACCTGTCTGCTGAGCCCTGTGAAAACGATGTTCCTGAATGCGCTGAAAATGATCATCGGACCGGTGGTGTTTTTCTCCATCGTGTCCTGCCTGTCCCAGTTTGAGAGCCTGTATGACCTGGGAAAGGTGGGAGCGAAGGTGATGGGGATGTACCTGTTCACCACGGTGCTTGCCATCCTGGTGGGCTTTGGGGTTTTCGCCGTGTTCAGCCCGGGCAGCCCGCTGCTGGCCGACCTGGTGACGGACGCCGCGGATGCGACAATCGCCACCGCCTCCGCCACAGAGGTGTCCATTTTGGATACCATTATCAATATCGTCCCGTCCAATTTTGTGCAGCCGTTTCTGGACGCGGATATGCTGCAAATCATCTTTATGGCGGTGCTGTGCGGCATTGCGGTGGGCCTGATTGGCGATTACTCAAAGACGCTGAAGCATTTTTTTGAAGCCTGCAATGAGCTTTTCCTGAAAATCACCACAATGATCGTCAAGGTGATTCCTCTGGCGGTGCTGTGCTCCATGACGTCCCTGGTGATGACCACCGGAAACGACACGCTGCTTGCGATTGCCGGATTCTTTGGCACGTTTGTGGTGGCCCTGGCGGCGATGGTGTGTATCTATGCGCTGCTGGTTCTGGTGATCGGACGGCTGAACCCGCTGCCCTTTTTGAAAAAACACGCGCCTGTGATGCTCACAAATTTCAGCCTGGGCTCCTCAAATGCGGCGATGCCCTTTAATATCAACTCCTGCAGGAATCTTGGCATCCCGTCCAAAATCTGTTCGTTTTCGATTCCGCTGGGGGCGACCATCAACATGGACGGCTCCTGCATCTATATGGCGGTGGCCGGGCTGTTTCTGGCGAAGGTGTTCGGGGTGGAGCTGGACGGTTCCGCCATTTTCTCCATGATTTTCTCCATCTTTGTGCTGTCGGTGGGGGCGCCGGGTATCCCCGGCTCCGGGCTGGTCTGCCTGTCCGTGCTGCTGGTGCAGATGGGCGTTCCCGCGGAGGCCCTGAGCCTCGTGATGGGAATTGATTCCATCCTGGGGATGTTCCGGGTGGCCGTGAATTCCACCGGCGATGTGGCGGTCTCTTTGATCGTGGCCAAAACGGAAAAGCTGCTGGATGTGGAAAAATATCGCGAGGATTGAGGGCGCTTTTGCGCAGCGGAAGGCCCGTCCACGCTGCCTGTGTATGCTAAAAACTGCGAATCGTTGAGAGGAATTGACATTGAAAACAGGTCTTGTTTTAGAGGGCGGCGCGATGCGGGGGATGTATACCGCCGGCGTGCTCGACATCTTCCTGCTGCACAGGATTCAGGTGGATGGCGTTGTCGGCGCCTCCGCAGGTGCGCTGTTCGGTGTAAATTATCTGTCCAAACAGGCGGGGCGTGTCATTCGCTATAATAAGCGTTTTAACAGTGATCCGAATTATATGGGCCTCCGCCCATTGCTGCGGGAAGGCAACATCGTCAACACGAAGTATGCCTATGAGGACGTGCCGCGAAAGCTGGACCCGTTTGATGACGAATCCTTCCGCGCATCCGGTATTCCCTTTTATGCGGTGGTGACGGAACTGGAAAGCGGACAGCCGGAATACATACAAATCAAAAGCGTATCGGAACAGATGGACGTTCTGCGCGCCTCCGCCTCCATGCCGTTTGTGTCAAAGCCGGTGGAACTGGGCGGAAAGCGGTACCTTGACGGCGGGGTGTCGGACAGCATTCCCTTTGCGTGGATGGCCGCCCAGGGTTACGACAGGCTCATCGTCGTGCTGACACGGGACGCGGGCTACCGAAAGAAATCTATGCCCAAGGTCCTCTCCGGTCTGATGTACCGAAGCTATCCGCAGTTTAAAGAGCGGCTTTTGACGCGGCACACCGCATATAACGCCTCCGTTGAGGCGCTGACCGGTTTGGAGAAAAGCGGACAGGTCTTCGTGATTCGCCCGTCCGAAACCATCAGCATTGGGCGGCTTGAAAAAAATCCGGACAGGCTGCAGGCCGTTTATGACCTCGGCAGGAAGGACGCGGAGGGTCAGCTTGCGCTTTTACAGGAATATTTGAGGTGACGCGTGGGGCTGCCTGCCGCTCCGTCCGACGCACCGGTCTCTGCCGCAAAGCGGAGCTGAAAAGCACAAAATACCCCCACGCCCGAAGGAAAGCTCAGGCGTGGGGGTTGGCCGCTGACACAGGCGTTTGAATCTCTTTGAAACCGGAAACCGCCAGGGGAACTAGGGCGGTTTTCTTATGTCCAAAAGGGTGCCTTTGGCTTGCACTTTTTTGCGCACAGTTTTAGGGAACCTCTGAATAAATGGACGAGAGCGGATTGCGAGGAAATTTGCGTCAGAAAAAGGCGCAAGCGCGCAGGAATCCTGACGGATTTCAAGCGATTGCAACGCATTTATGGCGCAAATTTACCGCAAGGCGCCGAAGTGCATTTGTTCAGAGGTTCCTTAGTTTGAAGCGTGCCTCCTGTCAGCAGAGCTGCCCGTAAACAGTTACGATTCCCTCCGGCGGCAGCTGCAGCGCCGCGATTTGCCCGTTCAGCCGGAGGGTCACCGGCAGGGTCTCGCCGCTGCGGCTGGACAGCACGACGGTCAGGCTGCCATCGGGGCAGCGGTATGCCGTGGCGTCCACCCGGTCCGTATAACGGCTGAGGGCAATCCGCCGGGACCCGGCGGGAATGAAGTGGCTGAAGTGCCAGTAAAAGGTCTGAATCAGCTGGGGCAGCAGGGTTTTGCTGCTACGATCAAACAGGAAGGGCGCCCAGCACAGGTTGCCCACATGATTGGGGCCGCCGGTCTCATCCAGCAGCAGGTTCCAGTCATAAAACGCCGTGATGCCGTGATTCATGTCGCCGATCAGCTCATGGGCCAGGCGCCCGGCGTTGACGCCGCTGCTGTCGTTTCCAAAGAAGCAGAACTCAATGCAGCTCTCAGACAGGATGAGCCGCAGCTCCGGATAGCGCATCCGCAGAAGGTCAAGGCTTTCAAAGTGGTCGCCGCTGTACCAGTGGCAGGCGACGCCGGCCACGGCGGAGCGGTTTTCTTCGTCCACAACGGCGGCGGTCCGTTCAAAGGCCCGCTCTTTGTTATGGTCCCAGATAAAGATTTGAACGTGCTCCAGCCCGTGACGCTTTAGCGCATTGGACAGGACGGACAGGAACGCCTTTTCCTCCTCCGGGGTGTAGACGCAGGAGTCCCAGGTCTGCACCGCCTTGGCCTCGTTTTGCAGGCTGATTCGTTCCACCGAAAAGCCCCGCCCCTCAAACTCCAGGATATAACGGCAGAGGTACTCCGCCCAGCGGCCGTAATACTCCGGCAGCAGATGGCCGCCGTGGCACCGCTGGCCGTTGGACTTCATGTAAGCGGGCGGGGACCAGGGGGACAGCATCAGCTTCAAAGGCCGTCCGGCGGCCCGCTCTGCCTCCCGCAGCATGGGGAGGATCACCTGCTCCGTCCGGGAAAAGTCGAACCGCGCCAGCGTGACATCCTCCGGGTCGCCGTCCGCCTCATACAGCCCGGTGGAGAAGTCGCAGCTGTCCAAGTGGATGCGCACCCGGTTATACCCCATCTCGTCAGGGGAAAAGTAGGTGCGCATCATTTGCCGCTGCTGCTCCCGGCTCATCTGAGCGTAGACGGAGCCGGACGCCTCCGTCAGCGCACAGCCGAACCCCTCCCATGCTTCAAAGGTGATGTCGGGATACAAATTGATCAGTTGCTTTTCGACCCCGTCCACGTCGGGGACAAAGGTCAGCGGCGCGGTGTTCGTCTGCCATCCGCCCTCCGTCTTTGCAGTGGTCACAACGTTTGCCTGCATAAAAACACTCCTTAATATGTTAATTCTGCTGCCCTTCCTCTGTGCGCCGGGCCTGAATGGCCGCCTGCTCCGCGGGAAGGTTCCGCTCCACGGCGAAGAACAGGATGAGGACAGCGCAGAGGATGTAGGCAATGCTCTCCACCCAGATATAGCTGACGGTGATGGCGGACTGCACCGCCCCGGACTGGGCGGCGGCTGCGCCGGACTGGTCATAGCCCGCCCACCCCAGGATGGCCATGAAAAAGGCGTTGCAGACGGGGGTGGCGGCTACGGCCACAGAGCTGTAAAGGCTCATGGTCAGCCCGTCGGTGCGGATGCCGCATTTGTATTCGATATGGTCGATGACGTCGGCCAGCATGGCCAGAATCAGGTAACAGGCCGGGGAGGAGCCGAGGCACTTCACCGCCACGCCAATACAGACGGCCACCAGGTTGGTGCTGAACAGGCCGGCGAAGATCCCCCCGGCGGCGCCCACGATCTGCCCCACAAAGACCACCCGCCCCTTGCCGAAGCGGTTGGACAGGGGCACCACCGCCACAGCGGCCACCGCCATGGGGATGGCGCCCATCACGCTGAGGAGGCTCTGGGCCACGCCGTAGTCCCCGCCGAAGACGGAGCTGTCCACCACCCACTGGCAGAAATAGCTCATGGAGCCGTTCTTCAGCGCCCCAGACAACTGGAACACCACGAAGAACACCATGATGACCCACCACCATTTCTCCCCGGCCACGGCGCTGAGCTGCTGGCGCAGGGGGGCGGCGCTCTGCCGCTGGCCCTCCTCCCGGCCCAGGGATTCCTCCGTGACCCGCTCCCGGGTGAATTTGAACTGGAGCAGGACGGTCAGGGCGGAGAAGCAGCCGATGGCCAGCATGGTCAGAAACCAGGTGTGCTGATTCTCATGGAGCACGTTGGACACCAGAATGGGAAAAATCATGGAGCCCACGCCCATGACAGCCAGGCCGGCGATGTTGACAAAGGAGGCCAACGCCCCCCGCTTCTGGCTGTCCCGGGTGGAGACGGAGACTAGGGTGGAGTTGGCGGTGCTGTAAATGGGGTAGGCCACGGCATAATACAGGTTGTAGGCCACGGCGATCCACACCATTTTCCCCATATCGCTTTGGAAGGGAACGACAAACATCAGCACGCTGGACACGGACACCGTCAGGGCGGACAGCAGAATCCAGGGCCGGGCCTTCCCCGCCAGGCAGTGGGTGCGCTCGATGAGCTGGCCCACAATCAGGTTGGCCGCCACGATGAGGATTGTGGAGACCAGCTGCAAGGCGGACAGGAAGGACGTGTCCAACTGCAGGACATCGGTGAAATACTTGTTCAGGAAGGCGGTAAAGATGCCTGAGGACAGCATCGCGCCGCAGGGGCCGATCAGGTAGCCCAGCAGCATCTCCGGCGTCCGTACCTCCTCAGAGCGGACGGCGGAGCGGGTCAGGGGGCGGTTCCAGAAGTTGGACTGTTTCATGGCTTTGTTCTGTCCTTTCTCACGGGGGTTGGGCGGTGCGCTGCCTGCCTGTTTTTTCTTGCCTTTGTTATTATGACATAGTGACGCCTTTCCTGCAAGTGGAAACGATATTGTCAGCCCGGGCGGGTTTGATTTGAAAGGCCCAGCGTGCGCAGCGGACGGTCAGGGCCGACAGAGAAAATCCTGACAGCCTGCAAGGTATTTTCTGTAATCGACCTTGATGAGCGGGACGGCATCCTTCCCGGAACCGAAATGGTCCGCATACTGAAACGCCATCCTGCCTGCAAAGCCGATGAAATTGACCGTCCGATCCTTGTTCAGCGCCATGACGGCGTCCGGCCTTCGCTCCCGCAGCGACACACCGTCCCCGTAACGGAACTGCTCGTTCTCCGCGTCCTCAATGAATTGCCGCTGCGTTTCCGGGTCTCCACAGTAGACGTAGACCCTGCCGTTGAGCTTTGTAAGCGCAGTCAGGGTGCGCTCCGCTTCGGGAATCCGGCACCGTCTGGCCTGCACGGATCTTCTGAATTCCCTGTTGACATTCTTTTCCTGTGACATGACATGATACTCCTTTGCGTTTTTCCACAAAAAGCGCAAGGAAAAGCTCCCATCGTAATCGACAGGAGCCAAGAAAATCATGTGTACCCATCGAATCAAGCTTTAGCACCTTACCGGACTGGCAGGTTGCTGTGCGGTCCCCGGGCTTGTCCCTCGCGCACTCTTTATGGTAATGATAAAATACCACAGCGAACGCTGCGTGTCAAGCATTTTCCGCGGCGGGTATTGACATTCCTTAAATTTTGTGTTATGGTACAACTCGAATCGGACGGTATGCTAAAACATACCCTGCAAGGCACGAGGCATCGTTGCCGGATGGACGAATGCGCCAGATAAGATTTCGGTCTTATCTGGCTTTTATTATTTTCAGGAGGAATGAGCAATGAAGATTTATGAGGAATTGCAGGCAAGAGGGCTGATTGCCCAGGTAACGGACGAAGCGGAGATTCGGGAGCTCATCAACAACGGCGGGGCAAAATTTTATATCGGATTTGACCCCACCGCCGATTCCCTCCATGTGGGGCATTTCATGGCGCTGTGCCTGATGAAGCGGCTCCAGCTGGCCGGGAACAAGCCGGTGGTGCTGCTGGGCGGCGGCACCGGCTTTATCGGCGACCCCTCCGGGCGGACGGATATGCGCTCCATGATGAGCGCCGAGACCATTCAGCACAACTGCGACTGCTTTCTGAAACAGATTGGCAAGTTCATCGAGTTTGGCGAGGACAAGGCCATCGTGGTCAACAATGCCGACTGGCTGCTGGACTTAAACTATGTTGACCTGCTCCGGGAGGTGGGGGCGTGCTTCTCGGTCAATGATATGCTCCGCGCCCGCTGCTACAAGCAGCGGATGGAACGGGGGCTGAGCTTCTTTGAGTTCAACTACATGATTATGCAGTCCTACGACTTCCTGTACCTCAATGAACATTACGGCTGCAATATGCAGTTCGGCGGGGACGACCAGTGGAGCAATATGCTGGCCGGGACAGAGCTGATTCGGAAGAAAACCGGGAAGGACTCCTACGCCATGACCATCACCCTGCTTCTGAACAGCGAGGGCAACAAGATGGGCAAGACGGCAAAAGGCGCTGTGTGGCTTGACCCCAACAAGACCTCTCCCTTTGAGTTCTACCAGTATTGGAGAAACATCGACGACGCGGATGTGATGAAGTGTATCCGCCTGCTCACCTTCATCCCGGTGGAGGAGATTGAGGAGATGGACCGCTGGGATGACAGCCGCATCAATGAGAAGAAGAAGCTGCTGGCCTATGAGCTGACGGCCATGATTCACGGCAAGGAAGAGGCCGAGAAAGCCAGGGAAACGTCACGGGCGCTGTTCTCCGGCGAGGGCGACGACAGCAATATGCCTGCCACGCGGATTGCGGAAGCATCCTTTACGGACGGGAAAATCGCGCTTGTTGACCTGCTTGTGCTGGGGAACCTGGCGAAAAGCAAGGGCGAGGCCAAGCGGCTGATTGCCCAGGGCGGCATCAGCGTCAACGGCATCCGGGTCGATGACCTGGAGAAGGCCGTGGAACGTGCAGAGATTGCCGACTGCCTGAAAGTGCGCAAGGGAAAGAAAATCTATCACAAATTCATGCTGGAACAGGACAACTGGCCCGGAGGAAACGGCGTATGAAGATCGTGACGATTGGCAGAGAGTTTGGCAGCGGCGGGCGGGAGATTGGCCGCCGTGTTGCGGAGGCGCTGCATTACGACTATTACGACAGCGAGATCATCAGCAACATTGCAAAGCACACAGAACTTGCGGAGGAATATGTCCGTAAGGTCGTTGACCACGAGGCGCATCAGCTGTATCCCATCACGATTGCACGGACAATGGGTTCCCATACCCCCTCTCTGCAAATGAGCATCGACATCTACAAAGCGCAGTACGATGTGATTCAGGCGATGGCCGACAAATCGAACTGCGTCATCGTCGGCCGCTGTGCGGACTACATTCTGAGGGACTGTTCGCCCTTTAAAATTTTTGTCTGCGCCACTATGGAGGAACGGGTGCGCCGCTGCAAAGAGCGGAATCCCAATCAGTACCGCAATGACAGGGAGTGGCGCAGGGCGATTGAACGTGTCGACGTCAGCCGCGCACGCTACTATGAGTTCTTCACAAACGCGACCTGGGGGGATAAACTACACTACGACGTCTGCCTGAACACTTCAAACTGCAATATAAAGGAGGTCTCCCAAAAGTTAGCCGATCTGGCGGAGCTTGTATTGTCAGACCGTGCCTGACTTTTCATCCCGGTCATGAGAAACAAATATTTGAAAAAATTCAAAAAGTATCTTGTGCCAAGCATGATTTCCATGGCGCTGCTGGCCATTTATACCTTTACCGATTCCTTTGTAATCGGCCAGAAGCTCGGCTCTGTGGCGCTGGGGGCGATGGGAATTTGTACGCCGGTCATTACGCTGACCTATGCGTTTGGCTACCTGTTCGGGAAGGGCGGCGCGGCCCTCTACTCGATTGCCCTCGGCCAAAACGATATGCAGCGGGCAAAAACGATTCACAACACCTCCGAGTGCTGTATGCTGGTATTCGGCATCGCCGCTGCCATTGTGCTGAACCTTTTGATTCATCCGTTTGCGGCGTTCCTCGGTGCGGATGCGTCGAACATGGAATATGTCATCCCCTATCTGCGCGTGATTCTGATTGCGATACCCGCCCTCATGATGGAGATTTCCGCCACCTGCTATGTCAACAATGACGGACAGCCCAACATTTCCATGGAAGCAACCGTGATTGCCGTAGTTGCCAATGTGATACTGGACTTTGTGTTTGTCTACGGCTTTCAGTGGGGGATGTTCGGCGCGGCCTTCGCCACCGTTTTCTGCTCCTGCATGGGAACTGTGATGAAGCTGGTTTATATCTGTACAAGAAGCGAAGGGCTGAAACCCTCCCTCCGACAGATCAGGCTTCCTCAAATCGGCAGCATCCTGGGGAGCGGATTCAGCTCGCTGATTCTGGAATCCTCCTCCGCGATTGTGACCTTTGTGTTCATCGCGCAAGCCATCCGGTATTACGGGAACAGCGGCTCCGTCATCTATACCGTTATTATGAACTGGACCCTCATCGCCGTGAACCTTGTCATCGGCGTATCCGAAGCCGCGCAGCCGCTGATCAGCCTGAGTTGCGGTATGAAGGACGAAACAGGACTGACCGCATATTTGCGTTATTCCGTCCTCTTTGCCCTCCTGTTGGGGGGTGCTGTTTGAGGTCATCGGCTATGGATTCACACCACAGCTCGTCACCGTGTTCGCAAACGACAATCCGGAACTGATTCAGATCATCATCCGCTGCATGAGAATGTATCTCCCGGCCTTTCTCCTGATGGGCTTTGGCATCTGCATTGGCTCGTATTTTCAGGCGTCCGGGAAGGCGGCGCAATCCTTTGTCATTATGACCCTGCGGGGCATTATTTTGCCGGTTGCGTTTGCCTTCCTGTTTCCGGCGCTGTTTGGAACGTCATCCCTGTGGTTTGCCACGCCCGCCGCGGAACTGGTCACATCCTGTGTCGCTGTTCTTCTGTCTGTCCGGGAAGCAAACAAAAGCAAGCAAAAAATCTGAACAGGAAGCCCGGCGCCAGGGTCACGTTTTCGTGGCCTCAGCGCCGGGCAAATTTTTTCAAAAACAGGTTATCGCTCAATCCAGTGAAAATGTAACTGTCACATCGCCGCTGCCCAGCGCTTCCTCCCAGCCGGTCAGGTCGTCGATATGGCCCAGCCGGGTGTAACTCCAGGTGTTGGAGCCGTAGAAGATCACGATTTGATTGCCGTTGTAGAGAACAATATCCCCCGCCTGAGTTGTCGTCCGGCTGTTGCCGGCGGGCAGGCTGGTACCCAGCGGACCCACCTTCTCAAAGCCGGAATAGTCGCTCATCTCAATCACAACAGGGGCCTCCTCCATCAGTTCCACAAGGGCGTTGACCGCTTCGTTTTCTTCCAGCGTGGCAGTAAACACGCTGTCACCGATCTGAACCTTCATGTTCAACGTTTCCTCCTCCATATTTTCTTCCGCTGTTTCATTATCATTGGATTGCTCCTCTGTTTCCGAAGCAATATTCTGAGAGGAATCCACAGAAGTTGTTTCCTCTCCATCAGAATCTGGTGTATCGGCACAGCCGCTCACGGAAAGCAACATACAAAATAACGGAGCGAGCGAAATCAGCTTTCTCATTTTCCAAAAGCCTCACAAATCAGCCTCATCCGTTCACTCTGGCGGACATGGAACGGGCATCGGCTGTCGCAGTGGCCGCAGCCGATACAGTCTCCGGCGGTTTTCTCCAGCGTCAGATAGTGTTCCCTTGCCAGGTTGTCCCCCAGCATGGCAAGGTCGTAATATTTGTTGACAAGCGCAATATCAAGCCCCGCAGGACAGGGGTGACAGTGCTTGCAGTAAACGCAGACCCCTTCGGATTCCTTTGGCGTATAGCCCGCAATTACAGAATAGTCCCGCTCCTCGTCCGGTACATTGAAATAGTCCAGCACCTCCATCAACTCCGCTTCGCTGCCGTATCCGGGCACGACGGTCAGCACCCCCGGCTGATCCAGGGCATACTGGATACACTGAGGCTTTCCAAGGGCCACGCCGAAGGGGGACTGCTCCGCATCCAGAAGCTGACCGCCGCAGAAGGGCTTCATCACGACGATGCCGACGCCCTCCTTTTCACAGCGGCGGTACAGCGCATAGCGCTCGCTGCTGCTGCCGATGGCGTAATCTCCCTGCCCGTAGTCATACACCGGATTGATGCTGAACATGAGAACGTCCAGAATCCCCATATCCAGAACTTTATGAACCACTGACGGGGTGTGGGAGGACATTCCGATGTGATGAACAACGCCTTTCTGCTTTAGCTCCAGGATATAGTCCAGCACACCGTTTTTGATGTAGGTGTCCAAATCCTTCTCCTCATCCATGCAATGGATAAAGCCGAAATTAATATAATCTGTCCGGAGGCGCTCCATCTGCCATCGGACAGATTCTTTTATTCTCTTCAGGCTGGTCGTCCAGCCGTATTCCCCGGAGGTGTAATCCGCGCCAAAGTGAACCTGCAAATAGACCTGCTCCCGCTTCCCCTTCAGCGCTTTTCCGTAGGCGTCAAAAATCGTCGCATGGCCGCCGGCCATGTCGAAATAGTTGACGCCGTGTTCCATGGCGGTCCGGACGGCTGCGATGATCTCCTGCTCCGGGCGCGCCCCGATCACGGAGGACCCCATTCCAATCACACTTATTTTTTCGCCCCCGTGGGGCAGAATACGATATTCCATATCAGCAGTACTCCTTTCAATAGCGTTTGTTTTTCAGGCCGGCGTTTCGTGGTCCTGCCCTTCCTCAAGGCCTGACAGCCCTCTGTCAGCAGAATCGCACTGTGGCAAGCCGGAGCCGCAAGCCTTCCGCCTCTCGCTAACTCTATGATAACACATCCGGCCTTGAATCACAAATGCTTAGTTTGAAGCCGGTTCTATGCCTTGCAGCTATGGACCATGTCAGACCTGCTGAAGCATTTTTAAAAAATACGTCTTTTGAATCAGTAGAAATATAAGCTAATTTGCAAAACACTGATTATGTCGGATTTCCCACGCCTGATGGAATTCCGCTTTGCCTCCTGCGTTATTATACTAAACACAGTGAGAGCCACCTGAAACTTTAGACAATATGTAATGACCTCCGATTTGTAGAAACGTGGATTTACCTGTATA
>JAJQBL010000010.1 GCA_021203325.1 Clostridiales bacterium
ACCCAGGAGGAGCTGCTGACCGAGATCCGCGACCTGCTGAAGGCCCAGCAGGCTGACAAGCCCCAGGAGTAACGGATGCACCGGAAACGCATCTGGGCCATGATGGGCGTGGTCTATGTGCTCATCGCCTTCCTGCTGGTGCTGTACTGGATGGCGCGGATGACGCTGATTCGGGGCATCACCGGCATCCTGGTCTTCCCCGCCTGCGGCGCCCTCAGCGCCCAGTTCTTCAGCCAGGCGTGGATCATCCGCCACGGCCGCGTGGGCCACGTGGAGGAGGAGAACTTCCAGGAGCCGGACACCCCACAGCCCGGCTGGCAGCACAGCGCCGCCCTGGGCGCCGTCTTTGCCCTGCTGACCGTCGTTGTGCTGGTGCTGGGCATCCGCGAGGTGGTGGACTGGTTCGCCTCCGGCGGCGCGGCGGGACACAGCTGACCCGCTTTTCCGTCCACATCTGTGGGAAAAATGGTGGAAAAGTAGAATAACTCCCCCCCCCGATACCGGAGCGCGGACCGCGTTCCGGTATCGTTTTTTCCACATTTTTGGAAACCCTGTGGAAAAATATCACAGCAGATTAAATTTGACAAGGGTTTCACCTTTACAGAAGAAACAAGAAGCGCCTCTCCCCAGCTCTGAAAAAACGTTCCGCACCGTTGACAAAGGTCAGGCGGTGGTATATAATACAACTGTAAAATCAGCTGCGAAGATGCAGGATGAGTACCCCGCACCGCCGGACAGAGACGCGCCCCAGGGCTGGAAGGGCGCCGCGGCACAGGGCGGGGAAAAGACGCCTGCGGAGCAGGCCGGGAGACCGGCGCGATCCCCTTCCCGCCAGGGCGAAGGAAAAGAGGGCACGGTTTTGTATGCCGCGCTGAAATTGGGTGGCACCACGACAGCGTGTTTTCGCTCTCGTCCCAAGGATTGGGATGGGGGCGTTGTTTTTTGTCCAGAGATGAAAAAGGATAGAGTGACATATGCCCCCCCTTCTCGTTCAAGGCGTTAGTGTTGGAAAGCGGCGAAGGCAAACCCATCAATCGTTCAACGGAATCAAACCTTATGTAAAGGAAGGAATCACACCATGGCAAAACAGAAACCCCGCACCCTCTCCGGGTTTATGGAGCTTCTCCCCGCCCCGCAGCAGCAGATGGAGCGCATCATGTCCGTCCTGCGGGAGACCTACGCCCTCTACGGCTTCACCCCCCTGGACACCCCCATCGTGGAGGACGCCCAGGTGCTGCTGGCCAAGGGCGGCGGCGAGACGGAGAAGCAGATTTACGCCGTCTCCAACTACAATGAGGGGGGCGGCAAGGACGGCGGCTTCGCCATGCGGTTCGACCTGACGGTGCCCCTGGCGAAGTATGTGGCCATGCACTACGGCCAGCTGACCTTCCCCTTCCGCCGGTACCAGATCGGCAAGGTCTACCGGGGGGAACGGCCCCAGCGGGGCCGGTTCCGGGAGTTCTATCAGGCGGACATCGACATCGTCGGCGACGGCAAACTGGACATGGTCAACGAGGCGGAGATCCCCTCCATCATCTACCAGACCTTCACCCGGCTGGGGCTGAAACGGTTCCAGATACGGGTCAATAACCGGAAGATTTTAAACGGCTTCTACGCCATGCTTGGGCTGACCGAAAAAAGCCAGAATATTATGCGCACCGTGGACAAGCTGGACAAAATCGGCCCGGAGAAGGTGAAAGAGATTCTGACAAACGACCTGGCCCTGACCCAGGACGCCGCGGAGGAGATTCTGCGGTTCATCGCCATCAGAGGGAGCAACGCCCAGGTGCTGACCGCCCTGGAGGGTTATCTTGGCCGGAATGACCTGTTCGACCAGGGATACCGGGAGCTGTCCACCGTGGCGAAGTATCTGACCGCCTTCGGCGTGCCGGAGGAGAATTTCGCCATCGACCTGACCATCGCCCGGGGGCTGGACTACTACACCGGCACCGTGTACGAGACCACCATGCTGGACCATCCGGAGGTGGGCAGCGTCTGTTCCGGCGGGCGGTATGATAACTTAGCGGAATATTATACGGATAAACAACTCCCCGGCGTGGGCATTTCCATCGGATTGACCCGGCTGTTCTTTGTGCTGGAGGATCAGGGGCTGCTGAACCCGGCGGTGAACACCGCTCCGGCGGACGTGCTCATCATCCCCATGACGGAGGATTTATCCGCCGCCATTTCTCTCGCCACCCGGTTCCGCGGGGCGGGCATCCGCACCCAGCTCTACACCGAGCAGAAGAAGTTCAAGCAGAAAATTGCCTACGCTGCCAAGCTGGGCATCCCCTTCGCCGTGTTCCTGGGGGAGGACGAGATTGCCAACGACACCGTCACCCTGAAAAATCTGGAAAAGGGGGAGCAGGAAAGTGTTCCCTTCCGGCAGGCGGCGGAGACGGTGCGGGCCGCGCTGGCGGAGCAGGAAAAAGTGAGTATTATACTGGAGTAAAATTGCCACGTCTCAATCTGACTGAAAAATACAATATTTCAAATAATAAAAAAGAAAGGAGTCATCCCATGCTGCAAACTTCCCCCGTTGGCCGCCCGGGCGAACCCAACCGCCCCGGCGGGCCCCGGCCTCCGCGCC
>JAJQBL010000105.1 GCA_021203325.1 Clostridiales bacterium
CCCCAAAACAGGCCAAGCAGCATGCCGCCCCCGCTTCTTCCGGCACGACCCCCTTTCAGGAACTGCTGGACTTCGCAGAGGGGGACGGCAAGGGCATCATCACCGTCACAGACTGACAACAAAGGATAAAGGAGCAAACGACAATGGCAAAGGGATTCAATCAGCGGGGCATGCGCTCCGGCAACGGCGGCCTCAACATGAACATGATTCGCCAGGCCCAGAAGCTCAGCGAGAGTATGCAGAAAAGCACCGCCGAGCTGGAGGCCAAGGAGTACAGCGCCCAGTCCGGCGGCGGGGCGGTGTCTGTCACCATCACCGGCAAGCGCCAGGTGAAGCGCCTGACCATCGCGCCGGAGGCCATCCGCCCGGAGGATGCAGAGCTGCTCCAGGATATGCTGCTGGTGGCCCTGAACGAGGCCAACCGCCTGGCCGATGAGGACAAGGAGCAGACCATGGGCAAGCTCACCGGCGGCCTGAGCCTCTGACTTTGAACGAAAAAACACCCCGACGGACTGCGCGAAACCGCGCCCGTCAGGGTGTTGTTCTGTTTCAGGGGCTTTAACTCTGGCCGCCGTCCTGGTTCTGCTGCTGATAGAGCTGGAGCAGGTAGCCGGCGCTGCCCTTCAGCTGGTCGATGGCGCTGCGGAGGTTGGGAAGGTCCTCCTCCTTCATCTTCTCCGGCTTGCCGGCATAGCGGTTCACCAGCTTCTCCAGGTTGCTCAGGTCGTTCTTGACCTGCTTCAGCTGCTGCTTGTCGATCTGCTTGCCGCAGACCGTCACCGCGTTCTTGCACTCGGCCACCAGCATCTCGCCCTCGTTGACCACTTCCATCATGGACTTGCGCTGGGCGTCCTGGGCGGCATACTCCTGAGCGTCCCGGATGGCCTGCTGAATCTCGTCCTCCGACAGGTTGGAGCTGGAGGCGATGGTGATCTCCTGGGAGCGGCCGGTGTCCAAATCCTTGGCGGACACCTTCAAAATGCCGTTGGTGTCCAGGTCAAAGGCCACCTCGATCTGGGGCACCCCTCTGGGGGCACGCTTGATACCGTTCAGGCGGAACTTGCCGATGGTCTTGTTGTCCCGGGCCATAGGGCGCTCCCCCTGGAGGACATGAATCTCCACGGAGGTCTGGAAGTTGGCGGCGGTGGAGAAGATTTGGGAGTAATGCACCGGCAGGGTGGAGTTGCGGTTGATGAGCCGGGTGGCCACGCCGCCTACCGTCTCGATGGACAGGCTCAGGGGGGTCACGTCCAGCAGCAGAATCTCATTGTTCCGGCTGCCCGCCATGCCATTGGCGTTGGAGGACACCAGGTTGGCCCCGCTGAGGGTGCCGCCCTGGACGGCCGCGCCCATGGCCACGCACTCGTCCGGGTTCTGCTCCTTGGAGGGCTGCATCCCGGTGAGCATCCGGACGTGCTCCTGCACGGCGGGGATGCGGGTGCTGCCGCCCACCAGCAGCACCTTGCTCAAATCGCTGGCGGACAGGCCCGCATCGTTCAGGGCGGTGCGGACGGGGATGGTGGTGTGCTCCACCAGGTCGCGGGTCAGCTGGTCGAACTTGGCACGGGTCACCGTCACGTCCAGATGCACCGGGCCGTTGCGGGTCTGGGCGATGAAGGGCAGGTTCACATTGGCGGTGGTGGAGGCGGACAGCTCGATTTTCGCCTTCTCCGCCGCCTCCCGGATGCGCTGCATGGCCACAGGGTCCTTGGCCAGGTTGAGTTTGGTCTGGCTCTTGAACTCGCTGACCAGGTAATTGGCCACCCGCTGGTCAAAGTCATCGCCGCCCAGATGGTTGTCGCCGCAGGTGGCAAGGACTTCAATGACGCCGTCGCCGATCTCGATGATAGAGACGTCGAAGGTGCCTCCGCCCAGGTCGTAGACCATGATCTTCTGGGCCGCGCCGTGGTCCAGACCGTAGGAGAGGGCGGCGGCGGTGGGCTCGTTGATGATACGGCGCACCTCCAGCCCGGCGATGCGCCCCGCGTCCTTGGTGGCCTGGCGCTGGCTGTCGTTAAAGTAGGCGGGGACGGTGATGACCGCATCCTTCACCGGATGGCCCAGATAGGCCTCCGCGTCGGTTTTCAGCTTTTGCAGAATCATGGCGCTGATTTCCTGGGGGGTGCGGCTGCGGCCGTCCACGTTGACCCGGTAATCGGTGCCCATATGGCGCTTGATGGAGGAGATGGTGCGGTCCGAGTTGGTCACCGCCTGACGCTTCGCCAGGTCGCCCACCAGCCGCTCTCCGGTCTTGGTGAAGGCAACCACAGAGGGGGTGGTGCGTCCCCCTTCCGCGTTGGGGATGATCACGGGCTTGCCGCCCTCCAGTACGGCCACACAGCTATTGGTGGTGCCGAGGTCAATGCCGATAATGGTGTCCATAGCAACTTCTCCCATCTAAACGCCGTTACAGCGAGATAATATCATTCAGTGAGCCTGCGCCCGCTCCGGCCGGCGCAAAAAAGAAACAGCATCACTGCGCGCAATCCTATTGTAACACAAAGTCTATGATGAAACTGTTAATTTTCCTGAGTTTTCAAAATTTTAACAGTGGGAAAGTCGGGTGCGGAAAAAAGCGCCGCCCCACGGCGAAAGCCGTGGGGCGGCGGGACAGGGTGTACCCCAGGACGCAGGCGCGCCCGCCGGTCTTTTCAGGCCAGCTCCGCAAAGAGCTCCTTGCAGGCCGGGTAAATCTTCCGGAACTGCTGATACCGCGCCTCATAGCGGGCGGCCAGTTCCGGGTCAGGCTCCACCGTGTCCACCACGTGTACCAGTTTGGCGCAGACCTCCTCCACGCTGCCATAGGCGCCGCAGGCCACCATGGCCAGCATGGCGCCGCCCATGCCGGGGCCCTGCTCGGACTCCACAATGTCCAGCTTCACGTTCAGCACGTTGGCGAAAATCTCCTTCCACAGGGGGCTCTTCGCGCCGCCGCCGCAGATTTTGCTACGCTGGATGTGAATCTCCAGCTTTTTCGCCACCTCCAGGCTGTCCCGGATGGCGAAGGCCACCCCCTCCAGCACGGCCTGGGTCAGGTCGGCCCGGCCGGTGTCCATGGTCATGCCGATGAAGGTGCCACGGGCGTTGGTGTCGTTGATGGGGCTGCGCTCCCCATGAGATAGGGGAGGAAAAAGACGTGGTTGTTCCCCAGCCTGTCCCTGGTGATGGGGGCCTGCTCCCCGTTATAGTCGCCGGTCTGGAAGATGTCCTCCATCAGCCACTTGTTGCAGCTGGCGGCGGACAGCATACAGGCCATCAGGTGATAGTGGCCGTCGGCGTGGGCAAAGGAGTGGAGGCTGTTGAATTCGTCCACCCCAAAGGTCTTGCTGGAGATGAACAGGGTGCCGGAGGTGCCCAGGGACAGGTTGCAGGCCCCGTCCCCCACGGTGCCGGTGCCCACGGCGGCGGCGGCATTGTCACCGGCTCCGGCGGCGATGACCACCGTCTCCGGCAGGCCCAGCCTTTGGGCCATGTCCGGCAGGAGGGTGCCCACCGGCTCATAGGACTCAAAGATTTGGGCCATCTGGCTCTCGTCCACGCCGCAGATGTCCAGCATCTCCCGGGACCAGCGCTTATGCTCTACGTCAAAGAGCAGCGTCCCGGAGGCGTCGGACACGTCGGTGCAGTGGACGCCGGAGAGTTTGTAGTTGATATAGTCCTTGGGCAGCATGATTTTGCGGATTTTGGCGAAGTTCTCCGGCTCGTTTTCCCGCATCCACAGCAGCTTGGGGGCGGTGAAGCCCGCAAAGGCGATGTTGGCGGTGTACCGGCTGAGTTTGTCCTCGCCGATGACGTTGTTCAGATAGTCCACCTCTTTGGCGGTGCGGCCGTCGTTCCACAGGATGGCGGGGCGGATGACGTTGTCGTCCTCGTCCAGCACCACCAGGCCGTGCATCTGGCCGCCGGCGCCGATGCCTGCCACCTGGCTTTTGTCAAAGCCCTCCAGCAGGGCGGGCACCCCGTCCAGCACCGCGGCCAGCCAGTCCTCCGGCCTCTGCTGGCTCCACCCCGGATGGGGAAATTCCAGCGGGTATTCCCGGGAGACGATGTTTAAAATCTCCCCCTCATCGTTCATCAGCAGCAGCTTCACCGCCGATGTGCCCAGGTCAATTCCAATATAGAGCATAACTGTACCCCTTTCGTAAACGGTTTGCCGCTCTGCCTCGGTCAAAGCGGCCCAAGCCCTCTGTCATTTCTGATTATAGCATCCCCCGGGAGGATTGTACAGAGCGGACTTTGGAAGATGGGCCATCCTCTGGCTGCCCCCCTCAGCCGCCCTCCATGTAGTCCTGTAATTGTTTCAGCGCCTTCTTCTCAATGCGGGAGACGTAGCTCCGGGAGATCCCCAGCTGGGCCGCGATCTCCCGCTGGGTCAGGGGCTTCTGTCCGTCCAGGCCGTACCGCCGGGTGATGACCAGCTTCTCCCGCTCCCCCAAACAGACCTGCACCGCCTGCCGCACCCGGACGCAGCTCTCCCGGGTGTCCAAATCCTCCAGCATGGTGTCGTCCACCTTCAGCACATCCATCAGGGACAGACCGCTGCCCTCCTCGTCCTGCTCCAGCACGTCGTTCAGGGAGACCTCCCCCGCCTGCCGCCTGGTTTTCCGCAGGTGCATCAGAATTTCGTTTTCAATGCACCGGGCGGCGTAGGTGGCCAGCCGAATCTGCCGCTCCGGCCGGTAGGTGTTCACCGCCTTGATCAGCCCAATGGTGCCGATGGACACCAGATCGTCCGTGTCCCCCGTCTGATTGTAATACTTCTTGACGATGTGGGCCACCAGCCGGAGGTTGTGCTCAATGAGCTGGTTCCTGGCCTCGCCGTCCCCCTGGGCGGCCCGCTGCACATAAATCTGCTCCTCCTCCGGGCTGAGGGGCCTGGGGAAGGAGCCCCCCATCCCCAGGCGCAGCGTAAACAGCGGCCCCTGCAACAACAGCAGCGTCAGCACCGACAGCATCCCTACCGATTCCCCCTTCTTCCTTTGCCTGCTGACAGTCTATGTGGGTAGGGATTGTCTCTATGCGGTCTTTCCTCTCTGCGTTTGCCGGGCCTTGCTGTTTTTCTTTACATCTCCGCCGGGAAACGGTATAATATGGTCAGGCCAAAGAAAAAGGAGGGCTTCCCATGCTCTTGACAGAATTTGACCCCGCCCGCCAGGCCATCGCCAACCCCACCGACCTAGTTCAGCCTGTGCCGGGCCTCCCAAAGGTGGCAGTATCCTGCTTCGCCCGAACCACCTTCGCCCGGATGGTGGAGGCACTGGAGGCCGTGCCTGTGGCCGCCAGCTCGGTAGCGAACATGGAGATTCCCATCTACCGCGCCGTCTATCAGGGCACACCGGTGGCGCTGTTCCTCAGCGATGTGGGCGCGCCGACCTGCGTGAGTCTGCTGGAGGACGTGTTCGTCATGGGCGTGGAGCGGCTGGTGTTGTTCGGCACCTGCGGGGTGCTGGACAGCGCCATTGCCGACTGCTCCATCATCATCCCCACCGCCGCCCTGCGGGACGAGGGCACCAGCTTCCACTACGCCCCGCCTTCGGAGGAGCTGCCCGTCAACCCCCGCCATCTGGACACGTTCCTGGACATTCTGAACGCCCATCGGTGCAGCTACACCCTGGGCAAGACCTGGACCACCGACGCCCCCTACCGGGAGACCAGAGAGAAGATGGAGCGACGGAGGGCCCAGGGCTGCGTCTCGGTGGATATGGAGTGCTCCGCCGTGGCGGCCCTGGCCGCCTTCCGGCAGAAAGAGGTGTTCCAGTTCTTCTATGCGGCGGACAACCTGGCATCGGAGCAATGGGACAGCCGCAGCCTGTCCGACAAGGCCAATCTCTCCGCAAAGGACAGGGTGGCCCAGCTGGCCCTGGAGCTGGCGGTGCGGATCGCTGCGGAGCGGGATTGACAGGTGCAGGAGCATCCTGCGCCCTGATGCAAAAAAACAAGTGATTTCCGGTTTATACTACGTTCAGGAGGCACATACTATGGCAACACTCTATGGTTTCATTGGCTGCGGCAACATGGGCGGGGCAATCGCCGCCGCCGTGGCAAAGACGGCAGGCGGCTCCGCCCTGCTGCTGGCCAACCGCACCCCCGCCAAGGCGGAGCGGCTGGCCGCCGCCCTGGGGGCCGAAACGGGCGACAACGAAACAGTCGCCAAAACCTGCGACTGGATTTTCCTGGGGGTGAAGCCTCAGATGATGGCGGATATGCTGTCCGCCATTGCCCCCATCCTGGCTGACCGCGCTGCCCGGCAGGAGCGGTTCCTCCTCGTCACCATGGCGGCGGGGCAGTCCATGGCCCGTATCTGCGCCATGGCCGGGGGAGATTACCCCGTCATCCGCATCATGCCCAACACCCCCGCCGCCATCGGCCAGGGTACCATCCCCTACTGCACACTGGATGTGACGGAGGAGGAGGAAGCCCGTTTTCAGGCGGTCATGGCCGGCGCCGGAGTGCTGGACCCCCTGCCGGAGCAGCTCATCGACGCAGCCAGCAGCGTGGCGGGCTGCGGCCCCGCCTGGGTCTATCAGTTCATCGAGGCCCTGGCCGACGGCGGCGTGGCCTGCGGCCTGCCCCGGGACAAGGCCGTCCGCTACGCCGCCCAGACCGTGGCAGGCAGCGCCCGGCTGGTGCTGCAAAGCGGCCAACACCCCGGCGCGTTGAAGGACGCGGTCTGCTCCCCGGCGGGCAGCACAATTCAGGGCGTCCGGGTGCTGGAGGAGCGGGGCTTCCGCGGGGCCGTCATGGACGCGGTCATCGCCGCCTATGAGAAAACCACAAAGCTGTGATAATCGCCGTTTTTTGAACATCCTTACTATTCCAGGGCAATGTCATCAACCTACGAATTTACTTTCGTTTTCCTAAAGAAAGATGCGTTTCCGCACTGATAATCAGATTAGCACGACCAATGGAAAATCAGAATGTTCCCCAGCCGCCATCGGCGGCAGCTTTGGTGCGTAGCAAGTCACATCGTCTCTAACGGAATAGACCACCTATGGGCTGGACAGTGCGAAGCCCCAGTGGGATAGGAGAGGGGTTCTTAGGGGGGAGCGAGGCCCCGAAGCTCCCCCTTGAGCCGCCTTCTTTTGCTACTTTTCTTGGCGGAGCAAGAAAAGTAGGCCCCGCTTCCCGGCAGGGAAGGCCGGACAAATTCTCTATAGCAAACGTTATATAAGGAAAGCTATGTTCTTAAATTGATGATATTGCAAAGAAAGGAACCTCCACTATGCCCTGTGCCAACTGCCCCAACGCCCTGCCGCCGCTGACGGAGCCGGAGAAGGCGCTGCTCTCCCGGCTGTCCGTCTACGCTTACCTGCCGGTGTGCCGCTTTCTGGTGCGCAGCCCGGAGAATCCGGAGCTGTCCTTTGTCATGGCCGCCCCAGTCTATCTGGAGGCGGAGGACAGCGCCCCCGATGCGGTCAAAGCCTGGGGGGAGGCGCTGCTCCTGCTGCAAAAGCGGGGCTATATCACACTGGATTGCGGCGTCCCCATCGCCGGGGCGGACTACGACCTGTACCGCCACTCCCGCCATTATCAGGACTTCGCCTTCGGCTGCACCCTGCCCGCCGCGGAGCCGTACCTGGAGGAGGGCAGCGTTGGCCTGACCCTCCAGGGTCAGGAGCAGGCGGACGATTTGGATTTGCTGTGAACCGAAAAAACCGGGCCTGGCTGACTGCCAGGCTCGGTTTGCTTTCTCTGTGCGCTTTAAATAAGCGCCACCAGCAGCGGGATGGAAATCACGCTGAACAGTGTGGTCATGATGATGGAAGCGCTGCAGCTGGAGCAGTCGATGCCCTTTTCCGTGCCCAAAATCAGGGGCAGGTTGGCCACCGGCATGGCGATCTCCACCAGGCAGATGCCGATCACCGTATCGGAGAAGGGCAGCAGCTTCAGCAGGGGAATGGCCGCCAGGGGGATGAGCACCATCTTCACCAGGGTAAAGAGGTACATTTTGGGGTTCAGGAACACCGCCTTCAAATCCGCGTTGGCCAGGGTAACCCCCACCGCAATCATGGCCAGGGGACTGGCCGCGCTGCCCAGGTAGTCCACGGCAGTGCTGAGGAAGTCCGGCACCTGGGGCTCCAGCAGCACGATGAGCAGCGTTGCCACCGCGCTGACGGTGCCCGGATTCAGCATCTTTTTCAGGGACTTCTTTGACATCCCGCCGTCCAGCAGGGCCACGCCGTAGGTGTAGAACGCGAAGTTGAACACAAACACGAAGGCCAGCACATAGACCACGTTCTCCCCGCCGAACACCCCCCGAATCACCGGGATGCCCATAAAGCCCACGTTGGAGAAGATGAACATCAGCTGGTACATCTCCTTTTGGCCGGGGCGTTTGTCGAACAGCGGGGCGGCGAAGTGGCCGATGAGGATCAGCGCCAGGTACAGCGCCGCCGCCAGCCCGAAGAGCAGCAGCATGACCTGCTTGTCAATGCTCCCCACACTGCCGATGGCGGAGGACACCATCAACATGGGGTTGCACACATAGTTGATGAGCCGGGAGATCTGCCCCATGCCGTGGTCGTCCACCATCTTCATGCGGGAGATCACCACGCCCACCAGAATCAGAATCACCAGCGACAGCATCTGGAAAAATACGGTACCGATTGTCATGCCTGTCCATCGCCCTCGTCTAAAGAATAAAACCGCCGGAGGTCACAGGAGACGGCCCCGGCAGATATTATTATAAGAAAGCCGGGACCAAAAGTAAAATGGGAATTTCCATGAGATTCCGCCCCTTTTTCTCCAAATTTCTATAAAAACAGCAAAAGAGGGCCTTTCCCTTTCACGGGAAAGGCCCTCCTGACGATGTTCCATAACGGCGCAGGCCGCTGCTTATTTGTTTTCACCCTTCACCAGCGCGAAGGAAAATTCCGCGCTGACGCACAGCTTGCCGTTCACATAGCCCTTGGCCTCACACCAGTAGAAGGGACCCTTGTGCTTGGTGACGGTGCTCTGGCTCTCCAGCGTGTCGCCGGGGCGGACGGGGTTCTTGAACCGGGCCTTGTCCAGGCTGGTGAACATGGGGGTCACGTCAGGGGTGGCCTGGCCGGCCAGCAGGACGCAGGCCCCCTGGGCCATCATCTCGCACAGCACCACGCCGGGCACCACCGGGTTGCCGGGAAAGTGGCCCTTCAGGAACCACTCGTCGCCGGAGACGTGGTATTTGGCGTGGGCCACGCCGTCCACCACCTCGGCCTCCTGCACCAGCAGCATATTGTCACGGTGAGGGATAATCTGCTTGATTTCTTCCTGATTCATGGGGATTATTCCTCGTCTTTCTTCTCGCTGTCGTCCTCCAGCGTGATCTCGATCTCGATGGGGGCTTCCGGCGCCTCCTGCTCCTCCGGCTGCTGGTCGGGGGCGTCGGGTGCCTTGGGGGCTTCGCTATTTGCCAGATACTCGTCCCGCTTGTCCTTCAGGAACTGCAGGCCCTGCTTGCCCAGCTCCATGCCGATTTTGGCGGTGGTGACCACTGCGTCGGTCACCTTGTCGGCGGCTTCCTTCGCGCCGGCCTTGAGGCTCTCCGCGTCGATGGTGACCACCACGGTGCTGCCGCTCTTTTCCTCCGGCTGGGCCTCCTCGGCGGCAGGCTCCTCCGCCGCTTCGGCGGCGTCCTGCTCTGCCTCCACGGCATCCAGTTCCGCGTCCAGCTCGGCCTCGGCGGCGTCCAGCTCAGCCTCCATGGCGTCCAGCTCCGCTTCGGTGGCTGCCTCCTCGGCGTCCGCGTCCGCATCCTCGGCGGCGGCGTTCACGTTGTCGGCGGCCTTTTTGACGGCTGCCTTGGCAGCCTTGGCGGCCTCCTTGGCGGCTGCCCGGGCCTCCTTCACCGCAGCCTTGGCGGCCTTTCTGGCGGCTTTGGCGGCCTTTTTCAGCTCTTTGTTGTCCTCGGCCTCCTCGTCCCCGTCGTCGTAGAACTCGATGGAGACGCCGCTGTAGTCCGGCTCAAAGGGGTCCTTCTCCGCCTCCGGGGCACCCTTATGCTCCTTTCCGGGATGACCGGCGAAGCCGGGGCCCTTCCCGTGGGGAGGGGGAGGCGGGGCCAGCTTCACGCTGACGGAGGCGTTCTTCTCCGTGTAGGACAGCTCACATACGCCGTTCTCCTTCATAAAGGCAACGACCTGACGGATTTCTTCCAGATTCATAGTTGTGCTCCTTTCCGCAAAAGGCTGACGGCCTTTTCATACATAATTTCTTTACGCTGCTATTATCTCACAAAAAGCAGGTCAAACGGTGAACGAACTGTGGCTTTTCCGTGAAGAAAAACTTAAACTTTGCAAATTATTCCGCCTTGCGGAAGGCCACGCAGGCGTTGTGCCCGCCGAAGCCCAGGCTGGTGGACAGCACCAGCTCCAGCTCCGCCTGACGGGCAGTGTTGGGCACCACGTCCAGGTCGCACTCCGGGTCGGGCACCTGATAGCCCACCGTGGGGGGGACGATGCCGGTCTCCAGCGCCTTCACCGAGAACACCGCCTCGGTGGCCCCGGCCGCGCCCAGCATATGGCCCACAGCGCCCTTGGTGGAGGACACCATCAGCTTTTTCGCATCCTCGCCGAAGGCCCGCTTGATGGCCAGGGTCTCGATCTTGTCGTTCATGGGGGTGGAGGTGCCGTGGGCGTTGATATACACCTTGGAGGCGTCCTGATACCCGCCGGACTGCGCCAGAGCCTGGGCGATGGCGTCGCCGCCGCCCTCCCCCTCCGGGTCGGGAGCGGTGATGTGGTGGGCGTCGCAGGTGACGCCGTAGCCGCAAATCTCGGCGTAAATCTTCGCGCCCCGGGCCTTGGCGTGCTCATACTCCTCCAGCACCAGGCAGGACGCGCCCTCGCCCATGACGAAGCCGTTACGCTCCTTGTCAAAGGGGATGGAGGCCCGGTCGGGGTCGGCGGTGCAGCTCAGGGCCTGGCAGTTGATGAAGGCGGCCACCCCCAGGGGGACGATGGCAGCCTCGGTGCCGCCGGCAAAGGCGGCGTCGGCATAGCCGTCCTTGATGTTGCGGTAGGCTTCGCCGATGGCGTTATTGGAGGAGGCGCAGGCAGTGGCGATGCTCAGGCAGGCGCCCTTGCAGCCGTGCTTGATGGCCACAGTGCCGGCGGAGCCGTTGCCCATCATATTGGTGATGGTGAAGGGGGACACGCGGCGGGGACCCTTCTCCAGGAGCTTCTCTTCCTCAGTGGCCATGGTGTTCAGGCCGCCGATGCCGGAGGAGAAGTAGCAGGCCAGACGCTTGGGGTCGATGGTACCCTCGATGCCGGAGTCCTTCCCGGCCTGATCCGCCGCGGCCACGGCGTACTGAATGGCCAGGTCGTACCGGCGGATCTCCTGCCGGTCCATATAAAGGGTTGGGTCAAAGTCCTTGACCTCGGCGGCCACCGTAGCGCGGAAGCCGGTGAGGTCAAACCTGGTGATGGTGGTGATGCCATGCTTCCCGGCAGTCACGTTCTCCCATGCGGTGGCAACCTCGTTGCCCAGGGCGTTTACCGTGCCAAGGCCGGTTACAACGACTCTTCTCATAGCTGTGTACATCCTTTCGGGTCATTTCGTGAAGCGCATACGCTACAGTTTTTCAGCCCTCTGGCGGGGAGCGCCGGGAAAGCAGAACATGGGGCGCACCAGGTTCCCCCGCAGGCTGACTGCTTTTACTATAACATATCGCCCTAAAATTAGCAATCTTTTTTTTCGGTTCTTCCGGACAAACAACAATAAAAACTGCGGCGCACGCAGGGTGCGCCGCAGTTTTTGACAGGGGAAACCGCTCGCCGGTGCCGGGTCTTACATGGCGATGCCGCCGTCCACCCGGATGACCTCGCCGGTGATATACTTGGCCTTGTCCGAGGCCAGGAAGGCGGCGCACTCCGCAATGTCCTCCGCCTTGCCCATGTGGCCCATGGGGACGGTGGCGATCAGGGCGTCCAGGGCCTTCTGATCCATGTTGGCGGTCATGGGGGTCTCGATGGCGCCGGGGGCGATGGCGTTGCAGTTGATGCCACGGGTGGCCAGCTCCCGGGCCACCGTCTTGGTCAGGGCGATGACGCCGCCCTTGGCGGCGGTGTAGTTGGCCTGGGCCGCGTTGCCCATCAGGCCGGAGACGGAGGAGATGTTGATGATCTTCCCCGCCTTCTTCTTCATAAAGTTGCGGTAGCAGGCGTGGATGGTGTTGAACATGCTCTTCAGGTTGATGTTCAGCACCATGTCCCAGTCCTTCTCGGTCATGGCCAGGAGCACCTTGTCCCGGGTGATGCCGGCGTTGTTCACCAGAATGTCAATGCCGCCCATCTCCTTGATGACCTCCTTCACGGCGGCGTCTACCCCCGCAAAGTCGGACACGTCGCAGCGCTTGAAGGACGCCTTGCCGCCGTGGGCCTGGGCAATCTGCCGGGCGGCGGCCACGCCGTCCTCCTCCGCGCACAGGTCAAAAATCACCACATCCGCGCCGTCCCGGGCCAGGGTATCGGCGATGGCGTAGCCAATGCCTCTGGCCGCGCCGGTGACCAGCGCCACTTTTCCGCTTAATTCAGCCATATTGTAACCCTCCATTTATTCGCGTCCGCCCAGAATGGCGGCGACAGCCGCATTCAGTGTGGCCACGTTTTCCACGTTCAGCGCCAGTGCGTCGGGCACGATGCGCTTAATCAGACCGGTCAGGGTGCTGCCGGGGCCCACCTCCACAAAGGTGTCCACCCCCGCAGCCGCCATGTTCTCCACGATCTGCTGCCAGCGGACAGGGTTCTCCACCTGCTTCGTCAGCAGCTCCTTGTACTTCCCCTCCTCATAGGGCTGGGCGGTGACGTTGGAGTACAGGGGGTAGTTCGGTGTGCCGATCTCCAGGGGCGCCAGCACATCCACCATCCCCACGGCGGCGGAGTGCATAAAGGGGGAGTGGAAGGCCCCCGCCACCTTCAGCGGGATGGCCCGGCCTCCCGCCGCCTTCACAACGGCCCGGAAAGCGGGCATGGAGGCGGACAGACCGGCGCAGACCGTCTGCCCCTCGGAGTTGTAGTTGACGGGATAAACCTGGTCGCACTGGGCGGCCAGCTCCTCCACCTTCTGAGGGGACAGCTTGACCACGGCGGCCATGCCCGTCTCCACCTCGTCGGAGGCGGTCTGCATCAGCTTGCCCCGGGCGCACACCACTTTGAAGGCATCCTCCACGCTGACCGCGCCGGAGAAGCCCAGGGCCGAAATTTCGCCCACGGAGAAGCCCGCCAGCACATCCGGCTCAATGCCCGCCTCCCGCAGCGCGGCGGCGGCGGCCACCTCCACGGCGAACATATCCGGCTGGGTGTTGCTGGTGACGGTCAGCTCCTCCTTGGTGCCGGAGAAGCACTGGGCGCTGGTGCCGGGGCGAATGCTGTCCGCCATCTCAAAGACGGCTTTGGCGGCGGGGCTGTGCTCCGCCAGCTCCCGGCCCATGCCGGGGTACTGGGCCCCCTGACCGGAAAAAACAAACGCGATTTTACCCATAAAAGCTCCATTCTAGCCGCTTGCCTGCTGTCTCTATGGAAAGGAACGGAAAAATCCCCAAAGCGGCTGAATGGAGATTCTGTATGCTCTGTATCCTGCTTCGGCTGCCTGCGGCGGACCGGAAGTCACACAGGGCGGGGCCGCTTCTCATCCGCAGCCCCGCGCAAAGATACCGAAGGCACCGGCGGTTTTGCCCCGCCGATGCCCGCAGCACTTGTGTACTTTCGACCGCAATCAGCCGACTTTCTTCTCCACAAAGGCGACCAGCTCACCAATGGTGCTGATCTTCTCGTCCAGCTCCAGCTCGACGTTCAGCTCCTCCTCCAGCTCCATCACCAGTTCGGCGGTGGCCAGGGAGTCGATGCCCAGGTCCTCAAAGCTGGTCTCAGCAGTAAACTCAGAAGCGTCGCGGCCGCTGTACTCTGCCAAAACGTCACAAACCTTTTCAAAGATGTCCATTCTCAATTCGCCTCCATCTATACTAGAATAAAATGCTCAGGATAGTATATCCGCAAGGACAGCACAGCGCAGCCTGCAAATTGCTTCGCAGGGCACACCATAACTATCGGATTCATCATACCGAAGTTTCAGGGATTTGTCAAGTCTCTCCTGCACGGTTTTTCAAAAATATATCGATGAATTCTTTCTCCTCCGCCTCCCCCTCCATCGGCAAATCAGACAATGCCAGATTTGCCCATTTCCACATTTTTGAGAAAAGCGCAGACCTTGACATCATGCCCCGCTCTGCTATAATAGGCGTATCAAACAACTGCATAACCTTATCAAGAGTGGTGGAGAGAACGGCTCGATGAAACCCGACAACCTGCGCCTGCGCGCAAGGTGCCAAATCCGGCGGTACTGTATCGAAAGATGGGGATAGACCACAGCTGCACGTTCCGTCGCCGGAACGTGTTTTTCGTCTTTTTCCCGCAACGGAACAAAGAAAGGAACCAAACGCAAATGACAAACCGCATTTTTACCTCTGAATCCGTCACCGAAGGCCATCCCGACAAACTGTGCGACCAGGTGTCCGACGCCGTGCTGGACGCGGTGCTGGCCCAGGACCCCATGGGCCGCGTGGCCTGTGAGACCGTGACCAACACCGGCTTTGTGCTGGTCACCGGCGAGCTGTCCACCTCCGCCCAGGTGGACATCCCCGCCGTGGTGAAGCGCACTGTGGACCGCATCGGCTACAACAAACCGGAGTACGGCTTCGACGTCAACTCCATCGCCATCATGACCTCCCTGGAGCAGCAGTCCGCCGACATCGCCATGGGGGTGAACAGCTCCTCCGAGCACCGGCAGGGTGCGGAGGACGAGGCCGACCTGATTGGCGCAGGCGACCAGGGCATGATGTTCGGCTACGCCTGCCGGGAGACGAAGGAGCTGATGCCCGCCCCCATCGCCCTGGCCCACAACCTGACCCGCGCCCTGGCGGAGAACCGGAAAAACGGCAAACTCCCCTGGCTGCGGCCCGACGGCAAGAGCCAGGTCACCGTGGCCTATGATGAGGAGGGGAACCCGGAGTGGTGCCCGGCGGTGGTGGTCTCCACCCAGCACGACCCGGACATCTCCCACAGGGAGCTGACCGAGGCCATCGTGGAGGAGATCATCCGCCCCAACCTGCCCAAGTCCTTCCTGCGGCCGGAAACGAAGCTCTATGTGAATCCTACAGGCCGCTTCGTGGTGGGCGGCCCCGTGGGGGACGCCGGCCTGACCGGACGGAAGATCATTGTGGACACCTACGGCGGGGCCGCCGCCCACGGCGGCGGCGCCTTCTCCGGCAAGGACCCCACCAAGGTGGACCGCAGCGCCGCCTACATGGCCCGGTATGTGGCGAAGAATCTGGTGGCCTCCGGCCTGTGTGACCGGTGCCAGCTCCAGCTGGCCTACGCCATCGGCGTGGCCCACCCCGTCTCCGTGCTGGTGGACAGCATGGGCACCGGCATCGTCAGCGACGAAAAGCTGGCCGACCTGGTGAAGCGGGTGTTCGACCTGCGCCCCGCCGCCATCATTCGGGAACTGGATCTCCGCCGCCCCATCTATGAGCAGACCGCCGCCTACGGCCACTTCGGCCGCCCGGAGCTGGACCTGCCCTGGGAGCGGCTGGACAGGGCAGAGGAACTGAACGCCTGTCTGTAACGGACACGCCCTCCCGGAAGAGTTTCTTCCGGGAGGGCGGTTTTGTTTCCGGGGGTGGTTTGCTGAAAGAACCCTACTCGTCCAGCTTCAACACCGCCATAAACGCCTCCGTGGGAATCTGCACCGTCCCCAGCGTCCGCATTTTCTTCTTTCCCTCTTTCTGCTTCTCCAACAGCTTCTTCTTCCGGGTGATGTCGCCGCCGTAGCACTTGGCCAGCACGTCCTTCCGCATGGCCTTCACCGTCTCACGGGCGATGATTTTCCCGCCGACAGCCGCCTGGATGGGCACCTCGAAGAGCTGGCGGGGGATGTTCTCCTTCAGCTTCTCGCAGATTTTCCGGGCGCGGCCATAGGCCTTGTCCTTGTGGACGATGAAGCTCAGGGCGTCCACCTGGTCGCCGTTCAGGAGCAGATCGATTTTCACCAGCTGGCTGGGCTGATAGCCGTCCAGCTCGTAATCCAGGGAGGCGTAGCCCTTGGTATGGGCCTTCAAAGTGTCAAAAAAGTCGTAAATAATCTCGTTCAGGGGCATTTTATAGTGCAGCTCCACCAGGTTGGTGTCCAGGTACTGCATATCCCCGAACTGGCCCCGCCGGTCCTGACACATGGGCATGATGTTCCCCACAAACTCCTGGGGGGTGATGATGCTGACATTCACATAGGGCTCCCTGGCCTCCGCGATCTGGCCGGGGTCGGGGTAGTTGTGGGGGTTGTCCACATAAACCGTGCTGCCGTCCGTCTTGACGATTTCATAAATCACGCTGGGGAGGGTGGTCACCAGCTCCAGGTCGAACTCCCGCTCCAGCCGCTCCTGAATAATCTCCATGTGCAGCATCCCCAAAAAGCCGCAGCGGAAGCCAAAGCCCAGGGCCACCGAGCTCTCCGGCTCAAAGGACAGGGAGGCGTCGTTGAGTTGGAGCTTTTCCAGGGCGTCCCGGAGGTCGGGGTACTTGCTGCCGTCCTCGGTGTAGATGCCGCAGTAGACCATGGGCTGGGCGGGCTTGTAGCCGGGCAGGGGCTCTGCCGCCGGGTTGGCCCCGTCGGTGACGGTGTCGCCAACACGGGCATCCCGCACGTTCTTGATAGAGGCGGTGAAGTAGCCCACCTCCCCGGCGGACAGGCTGCCGCAGGGGTCCAGCCGTACCGGCTCCATGTGGCCGCACTCCAGAATCTTATAGGTTGCGCCGGAGGCCATCATCCTGATTTCCTGGCCCACCCGGAGGCTGCCCTCCATCACCCGCACCAGCACAATGACCCCCCGGTAGGCGTCATACTGGCTGTCGAAAATCAGGGCCTTCAGCGACGCGTCCGGGTCGCCGGTGGGGGCGGGGACGTTGGCCACCACGTCCTCCAGCACGGCGTGGATGTTGATACCCATCTTGGCGGAGATCTCCGGCGCGTCCATGGCGGGCAGGCCGATGATGTTCTCCACCTCCTCCTTCACCCGGACGGGGTCGGCGGAGGGCAGGTCGATTTTGTTAAAGACGGGCAGCACCTCCAGGTTGGCATCCACCGCCAGGTAGGTGTTGGCCAGGGTCTGGGCCTCCACCCCCTGGCTGGCGTCCACCACCAGCACCGCCCCCTCGCAGGCGGCCAGGCTGCGGCTGACCTCATAGTTGAAGTCCACATGGCCCGGCGTGTCGATCAGGTTCAGCTGATAGGTCTCGCCGTCGTCCGCCTGATAGTTCAGCGTCACCGCCCGGGCCTTGATGGTGATGCCCCGCTCCCGCTCCAGCTCCATGGAGTCCAGCAGCTGGGATTCCATCTCCCGCTCGTTGACGGCGTGGCACGCCTCGATCAGCCGGTCGGACAGCGTGGATTTGCCGTGGTCAATGTGGGCGATAATGGAAAAGTTACGAATGTTTTCCTGCTTCAT
>JAJQBL010000148.1 GCA_021203325.1 Clostridiales bacterium
GGGAGTTTTCTACACGCAGCCGGGTGGGTCACTTCTTTATCCTGTTTCATGCGTCGATTTTGCCCTGCTTATGGGATAAAACGCCTCCTCCACAGCCGCAATCGGGTCCATGGAGGAGGGGTTCTGCTTATTTCCGCAGGAGCGTGTCCAGAATCGTTTGCAGGAATCCCTTCTGCTTCGGCGGGGTACGTTTTGCAGCCGTTTGCTTTTTGCGGGCGGCGGGCACAGCCGGTTTCGATACAGCCGGTTTGGATGCCGCCGGTTTGGCTGTAGCCTTTGGCTGCTGAGCAGCTTTGGCCGGCGCCTTTGAGATGGGAGCCGCTTTCTTTTGTGCCTCAGGCGCAGGCTGCGGCCTGCTGCCCCTGGGGGCTGCGTCCGGCTGGACCGTCGCCGGAGATTCTGCCGCCACAGTGGTCGCGGGCGGTTCCTGGGTTGGCGCGGCATCATTCGCCCCATCGACCTCCGCAGCCGGCGCAGGCGGCTCTGCCGCAGTTTCCTCCGGCACGGGGGCTGTGACTTCAACGGGAACCTCCATCGGCTCCGCCTCCGGTGCGGAAGCCGTCGTCTCTGAACCGTCCGCTTCAGGCGCCGCCGCCCGGTTGGTGGGCAGCGGGGTCCCCGCTCGGAGATATGCCTCACGGTAGAAGTATTCCTGGGCATTCAGGGGCGGCTGCTCCGGCTCCTCCTTCCTGCTGTAGGTGCCGTCCGAGGACTGCACCCGCACCTTCACATTGTCATTCCACATGATGCGGAACATTTGCAGCAGCTGGGCCTTCAAATCCGGGTCATAGATGGGGGCGGCCACCTCCACCCGCCGGGTGGTGTTGCGGGTCATGAAGTCGGCGGAGGAAATATAAATCTGCTCCGAACCGCCGGTCCCGAAGATGTAGACCCGGCTGTGCTCCAGAAAGCGGCCCACGATGCTGATAATCTGGATGTTGTCGGTGAATCCGGCAATCCCGGAGACCAGACAGGCAATGCCCCGAACGATCATTTCCACCTTCACCCCGGCCTGGGAGGCTTCGATGAGCTTTTCAATCAGCACCTTATCGGTGACGGAGTTGCACTTGATGCCCACATAGCCCTGTCCCCCGGCCCTGGCCACGGCGATTTGCCCGTCGATCAGGTCCAGCAGCCGGTTTTGCAGACAGTGGGGGGCCACCAGCAGGTGCTGGGTGGTTTCAATGGTCTCCCCCAGGCAGAGGGAGTGGAAGATACCGGCGGCCTCCCGTCCGATTTCCGGGTTGGCAGTCATGAGGCACAGGTCGGTGTACTGCTTCGCGGTGCTTTCGCTGTAGTTGCCGGTGCCCACCTGGGTGATATACTGAATTCCCTCCTCCGTCTGCCGGGTGATCAGGCACAGCTTGGAGTGGGTTTTCATGCCGTCCAGCCCATAGATAATGCGGCAGCCGGCCTCTTCCAGCACCTGGGAGCAGTCCAGATTGTTCTCCTCGTCGAACCTGGCCCGCAGCTCCACCAGGGCCAGCACCTCTTTCCCGTTCTCGGCGGCCCGGGCCAGGGCATCCACCACCAGGCTGTTGTGGGCCACCCGGTAGAGGGTGATGCGGATGGAGGTGACGGCCGGGTCGCTGCCCGCCTCCTCCAGCAGCCGCAGGAAGGGGCGCATGCTCTCATAGGGATAGGACAGCAGCTTGTCCTTCTCCTGAATCTGGGAAATCATGGACCTGTGGCTGTCAATGGTGGGGTTGCGCTGGGGGCTGCGGCGGGGGAAGAACAGCTCCCTGCGGTCCCGCAGCGCGTCCCGCACCTGGTACAGGAAGGACAGATCCAGCGGAGCGTTGGAGCGGAACATCTGCTTTTTCGGCAGATTCAGGTGCCTGCTGATGGTGTCCACCACGGTGTTGTCAATGCGGCCCTGGAACTCCAGCTTGATGGGGGACAGCTTCCGCCGCATCCGAATCATCTTTTCCATGGTCTTGCGGTAGTTGGCCTTGTGGTCCTCCAAATCGCTGAACATATCGTCCACGGAGATGTCCGCATTGCGGATAATGCGGATCAACGACTTGTTCACAATGCGGTAATGCTCAAATTCCAGCCCGGCAAACTGGAGGATCAGATCCTCCATCAGAATATAGCGGCTGTTGCTCCCCGGCACGGGAATCAGCCGTTTCAGCACCCCGCCTGTGCAGGGGACAATGCCCAGCCGGTTGTTGCCGCTCTTGGTCTTTAGGGTGATGACGGCGTAGATATGCTCGTTTTGCAGGAAGGGGAAAGGCTGCTTGGGGGCCACGATCTGGGGGGAGAGCAGCGGCAGCACATCCACCAGAAAGTATTTTTCCAGCGCCCGTTTCTCCTTGTCGGTCAGGTCGGCGAAGGTGCAGATCTCCAGGCCGTTGTCCCTGAGCTTGTCCACAAGCTGAGCATACACGGCGTCCTTCCGCTTGAGCAGTACCTTCACATCGGCCAGGACGGCGTCCAGCTGCTCCCGGGGGGACATGCTGGTTTTGTTTTCCCGGAAGTCGGTCCCCAGATGGTCATAAATGCTGCCCACCCGCACCATAAAAAACTCGTCCAGATTGCTCTGGAAGATGGCGGCAAAGGAGAGCTGCTCTCCCAGCGGGTTCTCCGGGGCGCAGGCTTCCTCCAGCACCCGCTCGTTAAATTTCAGCCAGGACAGCTCCCGGTTGGCAAAGCAGACCAGGGGATAACCCTCTTCCGCCGTGGAAAGGGCCTCCTCCGCCTTGCTCTGTTTCCGTTCCTGTTTGCTCATTTTGATTCCCTCCCTGTTTTCCCGATTGCTCAGACCCCACGCGGCGCCCGCCGCCTTTCGCATTGGCAGCGTATCGGCAGCGCCGGCGTCCATGTGATTTGCCCTATTATATCGCATTTGAGAAGAAAAGAAAAGAGGGAAATTGTGTTGTTCTCTTCGCCGTTTTTGTGTTTGCAGGTGCATTTGGGTATGAGAAAAGCACGGCAGCCGCCGTGCTTTTCCTGCTTGATTTCTTTTAGACAACGGGGGCCGCCAGAAAGCGACCCCCTAATAGCTTCGGTCACCTGGCAGGCGTGGCGTTCTCCTGCATCTCTCGGGTTTCCCCTGTCAGTACCGGCGGCGTGTGGCTGCCACGAAATTGACCACCTCAAGTGACCTTTTCTATCCTGTCTTTTATGATAACTTGCTTACCGTCTGCGCCCGCCCCGGTAGTTGCTCCGCCGGGAGCCGGAGGAGGAGCCGTAGCGGCTTTTCTTCTTCGGGCGGAACACCAGCAGCCGCAGCAGCACCACCAGCAGCACCAGCCCCACTACCAGAAAGACGATTTTCATCCACCACTGGCCGATCAGCGTCTCCAGCTGAGCCTTCCGCAGCAGCACCGCGGACACCGCCACATCGTTGGCCGCCACCAGGTTCACCGTGCCGTACTCCGTCCCGTCCAGGGTCAGGGTCATGGTGCCCAGCACGTCCCCCTTCGTCACCGGGGCCTCCACCTCACTGATGAGGTTGATGTCCTTCCGGAAGTCGTCCGCCGTGATGTCGTTGGGCAGCTGGGCCTCCAGGGATGTCTCCGCAACCACCGTCACATAGTCCGCCTCATCGCTGAGGGTGACGGGCACGGTGCCCTCCGGCTCGTTCTCCTCCAGGATGGTGATGGTGGAGAAGTTGTCAAAGCCCCACTCCAGCAGGCGGGAGGACTCGCTGAACTGCAGGCGCTGGGTAACGCCGTCCACCACCGGGTTCTCGCAGCCCATGACCACGGAGATCAGGGTCTGCCCGTCCTCCTCCGCCGCGGCCAGCAGGCAATAGCCCGCGTCGTCGGTGGAGCCGGTCTTGATGCCGATGCACTTCTCATAGTAGTAGCCGGTATACCTCAGGTTGGACAACAGGCCGTTGGTGTTGTAATAGTGCCGCTGCTCGGAGAGGTTGGTGGCCTCGATGTAGCACTCCTTGCTCTTGACGATGGTGCAGAAGTCGTCAAAGCGCATGGCTTCCTTCGCCATTAAGTACAGGTCGTAGCAGGTGGTGTAGTGGTCATCGTCCGGCATGCCGTGGGGGTTGACAAAGTTGGTGCCGGTGCAGCCCAGCTCCGCAGCCGTCTCGTTCATCAGCGTCACAAAGTCCGCAATGCTGCCGGAGACCTCCTCCGCCAGGATGTTGGCCGCCTCATTGGCGGAGGCCACCAGCAGGCAGTACAGCAGCTCCTCCACCGTCATGACCTCGCCCTCCCGGATGTTGGCGTTGGAGCTGGAGGAATCCAGGCCGTCCCAGCAGTCGTCCTGGGCGGTGACCTTCGTGTCCAGGCTCAGCTGGCCGTCCTCAATGGCCCGGAAGACGCACACCGCCGTCATCACCTTGGTGATGGAGGCGGGATACACCTTGTCATAGGCGTTTTGCTCGTAGAAGATCACGTCCGTATCCGCGTCCACCAACAGGGCCGCCTGGGCCTCCACCTCCATGCCCTCCAAAATATCCGAGGCGGACCGGCTCAGGGCCGCCGCCGGAGAGACCAGCACGGTGACGCTGAGAAAAAATGCGCAAAAAAAGGAGAGAACTTTCATCTTTTTCATAGGAAACCTCTGTCAGATATGATATAATAAACGCAGGGCCGCCGCACAGACCTTCCAAAGCCTGGGCTGCGCCGGTTCTGCCGCGCTGTCGGCATACGTCAGTTTTATTATAGCAGAAGCCGGCCGTTCATGCAACGCGGAATTCTAAAAATAATCTGAAATTTCTGGAAAAGACGGACCGCCCCGCAGCTCCGGGGCGTCCGGTTTCCCCTGGAGGCAGCAAATGAAACTGTTAGTGGTAGACGATGAACGCATTATCGTCAAAGGCATCAAATTCAACCTGGAAAACGAGGGATATGAGGTCATCACCGGCGGGGACGGCGAGGAAGCCGTGGCCCTGGCCAGGGCGGAGCATCCCGACCTGATCATTCTGGACCTGATGATGCCCAAGTTGGACGGCCTGGACGCCTGCGTGCAGATCCGCACCTTCTCCGACGTGCCCATTATCATGCTCACCGCCCGCAGCGAGGACATGGACAAGCTGATGGGCTTCGAGTGCGGCGCGGACGACTATGTGACCAAACCCTTCAATATTTTGGAGCTGAAGGCCCGCATCAAGGCCCTGCTCCGCCGGGCCAACAGCGGCAAGGCCGCCCAGGCTGAGCCGGAGGAACTGTCCCGTGGGGGCGTGTCTCTGGACGAGGGGCAGCGCTGCGCCTGGAAGGACGGACAGCGGGTGGAGCTGACCGCCAGAGAGTTCGACCTGATCTCCCTGCTGATGCACAACCCCGGCTTCGTCTACAGCCGGGAGCAGCTCCTGGACAAGGTCTGGGGCTATGACTACCAGGGGGATTACCGCACCGTGGACGTCCACGTTCGCCGCCTGCGGGAGAAACTGGAGCGGGACAGCGCCAATCCGGAGCTGATCCTCACCAAGTGGGGCGTGGGCTATTACCTGTCCGCCCGCTGACGGGCGGGCGCAAAAGGAGGGCAAAGCTGCGTGAACAAACAACATCGGAAGGACGTGCCCTTCCCCCACAGCCTGCGCTTCAAATTCATTGTCTCCTACATCGTCATCATCGTTGTGCTGCTGGTGCTGCTGAACACCTACCCCATGCTGGCCACCCAGAACCTGATCTTCCGGAACAAACAGAGCACCTTGGAGAGCCAAACCTCCGTTATGGCCTCCTATCTGTCCGAATTGCAGGAGCTGCAGGCCGACGGCGTGGCCCAGGTCATGACGGCCCTGAACGACGACGGCCTGACCCGTGTGCTGGTGACGGACGACAGCGGCCTAATTCTGTACGACACCGCCTCAGACGATACCGACGGCACCCGCTACGCTCTGTTCGCGGAGATCACCCAGGCGCTGGCGGGGAACGTGGTCTTTCAGAGCGCCTATCGGGACGGGGCCTTCCGCAGCGGAGCCGCCTCCCCGGTGGTGTACCGCAACGTCATCATCGGTGCGGTCTATGTGTACGAGTATGACGTGGACCAGGCGGAAATGATACAGGGCCTGCAGGACAACCTGTGGAAGCTGTCCGTCCTGTTCTTCGCCATCGCCGTGCTGTTCAGCATCTTCCTGAGCCACCAGATGACCAGCGGCGTCAGCCGTCTGCTGTCCGGCATTGCGGTGCTGCGGGAGGGAGAATACCAGCACCGGGCGGACGTTCGGGGCAAGGACGAGCTGGCCCTGCTGGCCGAAGAAGTCAACGAGCTGGCGGAGCGGCTGGAACAGACCGACGAGGTGCGGCGGCGCTTTGTGTCCGACGCCTCCCACGAGCTGAAAACCCCCCTGGCCTCCATCCGCCTGCTCACCGACTCCATCCTGCAAAACGACCAGATCGACATGGCCACCACCAGGGAGTTCGTGGCCGACATCGGGGACGAGGCCCAGCGCCTGAGCCGCATCACCGAGGCCCTGCTGGTGCTGACCCGGCTGGACGACGCCCAGGAGGTGCCCTCCGCCGTGCTTGATCTGCGTGATTCCGTGCGGGATGCCGCCCATCTGTTGGCGCCTGTGGCCCGGGAACGGGAGGTCACCATCCGGCTGGAGCTGAAGGAGCGTTGCCCGGTGCGGTCCAACGAGGACGACCTGTATCAGATTCTCTTCAACCTGATGGAAAACGCCGTGAAGTACAACCTCCCCGGCGGCAGCGTCACCGTCTCCGCCTGGCAGGCGGAGGGGAAGGTGCTCCTCCGGGTGGAAGACACCGGCATCGGCATCCCGGAGGCAGACCGGGACAAGGTCTTTGACCGGTTCTTCCGGGTGGACAAGGCCCGCTCCCGGGCCGCCGGGGGCACCGGGCTGGGGCTGTCCATCGTCGCGGACACGGTGCGGCGCTGGGGCGGGGACATCACCCTGGGCCCCGGACCGGTGCGGGGCACCTGGTTCCTGGTCACCTTCCCGCTGGCACAGGAGGAGGAATCGTCATGAAGAAAGGCATCTGCGGGCTGTGCGCCCTGCTGCTGGCCCTCTCCCTCTGCGGGTGCGGCACCGCTCAGGAGGAAACGGGGACGGCGCTGGCCCTCTACTTCCTCTCCGCCGAGGCGGAGACGGGGAGCATTTACAGCAGCGACGCCTCCCTGACCGTGGACACGGAGGACAGCGAGGAGGCCGCCCGCCAGCTGGTGGAGGCCCTGCTGGCCGGCCCGGAGCTGACCACTCAGACCTCCCCCTTCCCGTCCTCTGTCCGGCTGCTGAGCTGCACCCTGTCCGACGGCATACTGACCCTGAATTTCAGCGAGGAATACGGCAGGCTGTCCGGCAGCGCCCTGACCGCCGCGAACTACAGCCTGGTGCTGACCCTGTGCCAGCTGGAGGAGGTGGACGGCCTCCTGCTGCTGCTGGAGGGCAACACGCTGCCCAGCGGGCCAACCGGCGTCCTGACGCCGGAGCAGGCCAACCTGCGGGGCTCCGTGTCCGACCCGGTGACCTTTGCCGTCCAGCTGTACTTTCCCAACGCTGACGGCACCGGGCTGGAGGCGGACTATCGGGAGCTGTCCGTCTTTGGCACCGCCTCCAAAACCTGGTGCGTCGCCATTCTGGAGGCCCTGTCCGTCGGCTCCTCCGATTACAGTGTCTTTCCCGAAGCGGACTTCTCCAGCGCGGAGGTGTCCGTCTCCCAGGGGATCTGCGATGTGCAGCTGCCGGACAGCTGGACGGAATGCATCCTGCAAAACGGCGACCTGTGGCTGGCGAGCATTGCGGAGTCCCTCTGCCAGGTGGACGGGGTGAACGCCGTCCGGCTCCACACCTCGGACGCCACCACCCTGGACGGCCAGATTTTATACCCTCAGGAAAACACAGCGGAGACAGACTGACCGTCTGTCTCCGCTTTTTTCTTTTCCGGAGGGGGCAGCTCAGATGCCGGAACCGTAAAGCTCCTTCGCCGACCGTCTCAGCAGCCCCAGCTCCGCCATGGAGGCCTCCGACCCATCCGCGATGATGATATGATCCACCAGTTTGATCTTCAAATCATGCAAAATCTGTTCCAGCCGTTCGGTGGTGGACAGATCGGCCTGTGACGGCTGATTCGATGTGCTGATATGGCAGTGGGACAGGATGACCCCAGCAGCACCGCTTTCCAGCGCCAGCTTCACGATGCTTCCGCATTCCAGCTGAACGGTGTACAGCTCACCCTGGGCCAAATGGTGGCAGGCCTTGACCCGGTTCTCCCCGTCCAACAGGATCAGATAGATCTGCTCCCGCTGTGCGGAGAAGTAGTACGGGCGCAGATAGTCGATTGCGTCCTGGGGGGTTCGGAGTATCTCCCCCTGATTCTGCGCATCACTGTGGCAGCGCTCCAGTATGGCGACAATCAGCTGGATCAAACAGATCAGCCCCTCGTCCATCCCCTCCACCTGCTTCAGGGCAGCGGGCGAGGCGCGGAGAACACTGCTCAGGGTGCCAAAGGACGCCAGCAGCCGCTCCGCCAGCGGCCCGGCCTCCGTCCTCCTGCCGCAGCTCCGGGTGATCATTTCCTCCAGAAGTTTGCGCTGCCGCTCCTGCTCCTGCTCCATTTTACTCTCCCTTTCCCCCATGCGTTTGCGGCGGCCGTTACAGGGTCTGTCCCTCCACCAGGCCGTTCCACAGCCGGTAATAGATGCCCTTTTGGGCCAGCAGCGCCTGATGGCTGCCCTCCTCCTCAATGCCACGCTTGCCCAGCACCAGGATGCGGTCGGCGTTCTTGATGGTGGTCAGGCGGTGGGCGATGGTCAGGGTGGTGCGGCCCTTGGCCAGCTTGTCCAGACTCTGGCCCACCAGCACCTCGCTCTCGTTGTCCAGGGCGCTGGTGGCCTCGTCCAGGAGCAGGATGGGCGGGTTCTTCAAAAAGACCCGGGCGATGGAGAGGCGCTGCTTCTGCCCGCCGGACAGCTTCACACCCCGCTCACCCACATAGGTGTCGTAGCCGTCCTTCAGCTGGAGGATGAACTCCTCCGCGCCGGCCAGCCGGGCAGCCTCCTGAATCTCCTCCCGGGTGGCCTCCGGCTTGCCGTAGGAGATATTCTCCGCCACGGTGCCGCTGAACAGATACACGTCCTGCTGCACCACGCCGATGGATTTCCGCAGGCTCTCCAGGGTCACATGGCGGATGTCCTGGCCGTCGATCAGAATCTGGCCGTCGGTCACGTCGTAAAACCGGGGAATCAGGTTGCACAGGGTGGTCTTGCCCCCGCCGGAGGGACCCACCAGCGCCAGATTCTCCCCGGGGCGGATGTTCAGCTCCACATGGCGCAGCACCTTGTTGTGGTCGTCCGGGTACTCGAAGCTGACATCGTGAAAGACGATGCCGCCCTTCGTCACCTCCAGGGGCACGGCGTCCTCGGCGTCCTTGATTTCGATGGGGGTGTCCATAATCTCCAAAAACCGCTCGATGCCGGTCATGCCCCGCTGGAACTGCTCGGCAAACTCCACAATCCGCCGGATGGTGGCAATCAGGGCGGAGACGTACAGGACGTAGGCCACCAGGTCCCCCGCGCTGATGCTGCCGTACACCAGGGAGAGGCCCCCGGCGATGATGACCACCAGATACATCAGCCCGTCGAACAGCCGGGTGGAGGTGCCGAAGGCGGCCATGGCGTAGTAGCCCTTCTTCTTGATGGCCAAAAACTGCTGATTGCTCTCCTCAAACTTTTCCTGCTCCTGCCGCTCCACGGCGAAGGCCTTCACCACCTGCTGGCCCAGGAGGCTGTCCTCAATGGCGGCGTTCAGCTCACCGATCTGGAACCGCTGGAGGCGGAACACCTCCTTGAGCTTTCCGTTCAGGTACATGGAAACCACCAGCATCAGCGGCACGCAGAGGAACACCACCAGCGTCAGGGCCACGCTGGCCTGACACAGGATGATAAAGGAGGCCACCACCTTGATGGCGGCAATGAAGAACTCCTCCGGGCAGTGGTGGGCAAACTCCGTCACGTCGAACAGGTCGTTGGTGATGCGGCCCATGATCTGCCCCACCTTGGTGTTGGAGTAGTAGGTGGTGCTGAGCTGCTGCAAATGGCCGAAGGCGTCCCGGCGCATATCCGTCTCGATGTAGCAGCCCATGATGTGGCCGGTGCTCTGCATATAGTAGTTGGCGGCGGCGTCGATGATGCGCAGCACCAGGTAGAGCGCCGCCATCTTCCACACCGCCCCGGCGGTCAGCACCACCTCCGGGTCGGTGGCGCTGTTGGTCAGATAGCTCATGATTTTGGGCAGCACGATGTCGCACAGGGTGGTCATGGACGCACAGAACAGGTCAAAGGCCATGATGCCCCTGTACCTGGTCATGTAGGGCAGGAACCGCTTCATCAGCCCCCAGGAGCTGAGCCTGCCCTGATGCTTCTCTTTCTGCATGGTAAACTTTCCCTTCTCAACAAACAATGATGTTTTATTCTACCGAACCCCGTCCGGGATGTCAAGTGCGCCCTGCCGATTCTCCGGGGCAGAAAACGGCCCTGTGCGGAGTTTCCTCCTGCACAGGGCCAAACGTGTCAGCGGATCTGTCCGCTGCCGTGGATGATGTACTTGTAGGTGCAAAGCTCCTCCAGCCCCATGGGGCCTCTGGCGTGGAGCTTCTGGGTGGAGATGCCCATCTCGCAGCCCAGGCCGAACTCTCCGCCGTCGGTGAAGCGGGTGGAGGCGTTGACGTAGACCGCCGCGCTGTCCACCTCCGCCACGAACCGCTCCGCGGAGGCTGCGTCCCGGGTGATGATGGCCTCGCTGTGGCCGGTGGAGTGGCGGTTGATGTGGGCGATGGCCTCCTCCACGCTGTCCACCAGCTTCACGGCCAGAATATAGTCCAGGAACTCAGTGTCGAAATCCTTCTCCCCCGCCGGGGTGCCGGGAATCAGCAGGGCCGCGCCCTCGTCCAGCCGCAGCTCCACCGGGGGCTTGCCCGCCTCGGCCCGCTCCTCGGTCAGCCGCTTTTGCAGGGCGGGCAGGAACCGGGGCGCCGCGTCCCGATGCACCACGCAGACCTCCTCCGCGTTGCAGACGGAGGGGCGGCTGGCCTTGGCGTTTTCGATGATGTTCACCGCCATGTCCACATCGGCGGAGGCGTCCACATAGACGTGACAGATGCCGGTGCCGGTCTGGATGCAGGGGACGGTGGCGTTCTCCACGCAGGCGCGGATCAGGCCGGGGCCGCCCCGGGGAATCAGCAGGTCCACATAGCCCACGGCGGTCATCAGCTCGGTGGAGCTTTTCCGGGTGGTGTCCTCCACGATGTTGACCAGATCCTCCGGCAGGCCCACCTGCCGCAGCCCCGCTTTCAGAGCCTGCACAATGGCATAGGCGCTGTGAAACGCCTCCTTGCCGCCCCGGAGGACGCAGGCGCTGCCCGCCTTCAGGGCCAGGGCCGCCGCGTCGGAGGTGACGTTGGGCCGGCTCTCGTAGATGATGGCGATGACCCCCATGGGCACCATCCGCTTCTCGATCACCAGGCCGTTGGGCCGTTCCACCCGTTTCATCACCTGGCCCACCGGGTCAGGCAGGGCGGCCACCTGGCGGATGCCCTCCGCCATGCCCTCGATGCGGGCCTGGCTCAGGGCCAGGCGGTCCAGCATTACGTCGGGAATCTTCCCCTTTGCGGCCTCCAGATCCGACCGGTTCGCCCGGAGAATGGCCTCCTGCTGTGCGGTCAGCTCCTCCGCCATGGCCAGCAGCGCGGCGTTCTTCTCCCCGCTGCTCAGGGCGGCCAGAGCCGGTTTTGCCGCTTTCGCGGCGACTAAAATTTCCTGTGTTGTCATTCCGTCCTCCTTCCGATGAAGCGTGTACCTACCGCTGCCCCGTCCAAAATGTCATAGAGCAGCTCCGGGGACTGCCCGTTGGCAATCACCACGTCCGTTCCCTGTGCGGTGGCAAGCCGGGCGGCGTGGAGCTTCGTCACCATGCCGCCGGTGCCCAGAGGGCCGCACCCCTCCCCGGCCAGCTTTTCCAGCTTTTCATCCAGCTCCCACACCACGGGAATCAGCCGCGCCCCGGCGTCCTCCCTGGGGTTGGCGGTGTAGAGGCCGTCAATGTCGCTGAGAATCACCAACAAGTCCGCCTTCATCCGCACCGCCACGATGGCGGAGAGGGTGTCGTTATCCCCCACGGCGATCTCCTGGGTGGCGATGGTGTCATTCTCGTTGACGATGGGCAGCACCTTCAGCTCCAGCAGGCGGAACAGGGTGTTCTGGATGTTCTGGCAGCGGTCCTCATGCTCCAAATCCTCGCCGGTGACCAGAATCTGGGCCACCACATGGTTGTACTCCGAGAACAGCTTATCGTAAGTATACATCAGTTCGCACTGGCCCACGGCGGCGGTGGCCTGCTTGGTGGGCATATCCTTGGGCCGCTCCAGCAGGGGGAGCTTCCCCATGCCCATGGCGATGGCCCCGGAGGACACCAGAATCACCTCATGCCCGGCGTTCTTCAAATCGCTGAGCACCTTGCACATCTTTTCCACCTGACGGATGTTCAGGCATCCCGACGGGTGGGCCAGGGTGGAGGTGCCCACTTTTACAACTACCCTCATTGCGTTCTCCTCGCTTTCCCCCACATCATACCCTACTTTTTTTCCACTGTCAAGGTGGAACGACTGTACCATGTCGAGATAGACGGTACAGCCGTTCCCGTTATTCCTCACCCCTTCCCCGCCCGGCGGCGGGCCAGCTCCGCCGCGTTCTCCTCCACCCGCCTCCGGCCCAGGGGGTAGACCAGCAGGAGGACCAGCCCCACGCAGGTCAGGCCGAGGATGGGAACGATACAGGAGATGCGGAAGATGCCCTCCGTCACCTCCGGGGCAAACTGGGTGGCCTCGGTGTAGCCGATGACGGTCAGCAGGCCCCCCACCATGCCGGAGGAAAAGCCCTGCCCCAGCTTCCGGGCGAAGGAGTACGCCGAATAGATCGCGCCGTCCTCCCGGAGGCCGCTGCGCACCTCCGCGTCGTCGATGACGTCGGTGATCATGGCCCAGATGACCGTGTTGAAGAAGCCCAGGCCCACGAAGGCCAGGGTGTAAAACGCTACATAGACGTAAGCGTTCTCCGGGCGGAGCAGGAGGCAAACCAGATAGACCAGAGCCCCAAAGAGGCAGGACACGGCGGACAGCTCCTTCTTGCCGAAGCGCTCCGCCAGCCGGGAGGCCAGGGGCGCGCAAATCACCAGCACCGCCAGCGACCCGGTCAGGGAGGCCACGGACTGGGCCCGGGTGCTGCGGTAAACGTTGGGGAACACATACCCCGCCATCCCCTGCATACTCAGCATGGCCAGCAGCAGGAGGATGGCAGCGGCGATGATACCCAGCAGCGCCCGGTTGGTGGCAAGGCTCCGCAGCATTTTGGGGATGTCCAGCTTCTCGCTGTTGGCGGGCACCTCCACCCGCTCCCGCACCAGATGGAAGCAAAGCAGATGGCAGACCACGGCGGCGACGCTGAACACCCCGGCGATGGCGGTCATGCGGCTGCCGGACATCACCGGGTTGCCGTCCACGGTGACGTAGGCCACCAGGGGGACCCCCACGCCGATCACCAGCCCCGCCAGGGTGGAGCCCACCGTGCGCCAGGTGGAGAGGTCGGCCCTGTCCCTGGGCTCCGGGGAGATGGCGGAGGCCATGGAGCCGTAGGGGATATTGATGGCGGTGTAGAAGAAGGAGCCCCACAGCAGGTAGGTGAAGAACATCCAGAACACCCGGAAGGGGTAGGGCGCATCGGCCAGGCCGGACTGATAAATCAGGAAGGAGGACACCGCCACCGGCCCGCACATCCGCCGAATCCAGGGGCGGAACTTGCCGTCCTTCGTGGGGTGGGAGCGGTCCACGATCTGCCCCATGGTCACGTCGGTGAAGGCGTCCAGAAAGCGGGCCAGCATCATCAGCGTCCCCACCAGGCCGGGGGAGATGTCCATCACGTCCGTATAGTATTTTAACATGAAGGAGGAGGACAGGAGGAAGGTGAAGTCGTTGCCGAAGTCGCCGAACATATAGCCCACCCTGTCCGCCATGCCAAAGGGGCGGAGATGGGCCGGTTTGCTGTGTGCCATGTAATTTGCTCCTTTTTCTGCCGTTTGCGATACAGGGTTTAGTCTGCCCGGTTTGGCGGAAAAGGCGGCGGAGCGTCCGCCGGTAGTTGTTTCCAGTTTGGCAAAAAGAAACGGCTGCAACCGTAGCAATACGGTTGCAGCCGCTTTAAAATGCGTTTGGTCAGATGGTAATCATACCGTTCTCGTCCTTTTTCATGGGAATCACAACCATCAGGTCAATGACACTCATGGCCATGGAGAATCCCGTCCAGCAGAGCGCCAGGTACAGGATGGCGGTCGGCCACATCTTCACATAGAAGCGGTGCCCTCCGGCCCATCCGGTGAAGAGCAGGAGCAGGATATAGGTTCTCTTGGGAACCGTCACCTTCACCCTGTTGTCCTGATGGTCAAAGTACATGGCGATGGGATTTTTGCGCTTTTTCCGGCGGTTGCCATGCCGGTCGATGACGTAATCATCCTCAATGCCATACTCTGCCTTGACCTGCTTCAGTTCCTCCTCAGCGGCGGCCATTTCAGCAAAGCTGACACGGTTTGCCTCACGCTGTTCGCGCTCCAGCTTTTTGCGTTCTGAACGTTTCACTTGTAGGATTACCTCTTTCCGGGATTAGGAATGCTTGGGATGTAATCAGGCTTCCTTGGCAGCCTCCGCCTTGATGCGGGCCACCTCGCCCTGAATCTCTGCCATTTTCTCCTTGGTCAGGGGGTAGAAGTGCAGGGCGATGATGTTGGCAATCAGGCCGACGATGATCAGGCCATAGGCCAGGAAAGCCACGCCGATCCGCAGGGGCCAGGTGACGGTGTCGCCCATGACGGGGTTGTGATCGGAGAAGCCGACGGCGGCGAAGACCAGACCGGCGAGCATGGGAGCCAGGGAGGAGACGAGCTTATCCACGAAGGAGAACAGGGTGCCCATCAGGCCGGGGACGTACTTGCCGGTACGATACACCTCGTAGTCGGCGCAGTCGGCGGTCATGGGGATGACCAGGTTGCCGGAGATGCCCTGGAAGCCGGACTGCAGCACGGTCAACACGCAGTACAGAATCAGGAAGTAGCCCCAGTTCAAGGCACCGGTCTCCGCATTGGAGGTCATGGTGGTGGGGTCGCCAATGAGCCACAGGGCAATCAGCAGGGCATTGACCACAATGCCGCCATAGGAGCCGAAGAGCATGGCCTCCTTCTGGCCCATACGAGGTGCCAGCAGGGAGACGGCGGCGAAGGCGATGATGGCGTTGGGAACCGTCAGGATACCTGTGACGTTGGACTGCAGCAGGGTGGACCCGGCGATGCAGGCGAACATTGCCACGGTGACGGCGCTGGTCTTGGCGGAGGAGCCGAGCTTATCCGTAGAGGCGGAAACCACCAGCATCTGAATGGCGCGGTTGCCCTTCAGGGTCTCCCAGTAATCCCGCAGACCCACCTTGACAGGCTTGCCGGTGCCGAAGAACTCCACCCGATCCTTGGGGGCGATGGAGAACACAGCAAAGGCGGTGAAGCAGACGCCAATGATAGCGGTAATCATCCACAGGGTATGGAAGAACTGCGTGGAGCTGTATCCACCATAATCGGCATAGTTGTTGGCGATGATGGGGGTCAGGATGCCGAAGCCGGCGAACAGGATGACGTTAAACGCCGCATCAAAGGCGGAGAACAGCGGGCGCTGCTTCGGGTCGTTGGTCAGGCAGGACTGGGCGGACTTGGTGCAGACGCACTGGCAGGTGTAGCCCAGATAGTAGACGGCGGAAATGATGATGAAGAACACAAGCCGAATCGCCATGTTCTCCGGCAGCAGGTGGGTCACATGGAACATGATGAAGCTGGACACGCACAGGATGCACTGACCAATCACCATGAAGGGACGGTTCTTGCCGAATCTGCCGTTGGTCTTGTCCACCATGAAGCCGACGAAGGGGTCGGTCACGCCGTCCCAGATACGCATGATCATGGAAAAGCTGGAGGCCATCACCATGCCGACGCCGACGAAGCCCATCAGGTAGTAGCTGACGTAGTTCATCATGAACAGGTAGGTGTTAGTGGCGGTATTGTTCAGGCAGAAGCCAAGGATACGCCACACAGGTACGCGGTGGATACCGTTTTCACCCATGTATTTTGAGGGATCGCTACTCATGTTTTACTTCTCCTTTCTCCCGCACGCAGACGCGTTGCGGACGCTGCATTGTTGTAAGGGTCGTTTTGCCATTGGTCAAAAATCTCCTTTCGGGTTTGACCGCTGCGCCACAGCCGCCTGAGAAAGCCGGTATGACGTCAGCGCCTGTGATGTTTCACAACCTCCTTCTGATTCATTTTATATTACACGATTTGGCTCACGTGAAATATACAGCTTTTCCTGCGAAGGGGGACACGCGCACCCCTTCAACTTATTTTATCTACTTTACTGATTTTACCTCAATTTCATGAAAAAATCAACAAAGACTTCTAGGACAATACGCGCGTATTTTTGTAATTTTGTCCACATTTAACAGGAGGGTTCCTCTCACCTTTGGCAAAAGCCCGGAAACCGGCCCGGTCCTGTTGGGATTTTTTCTTTATTTTTGCCATTTTTCGGCATAAAAAACGGCGGAGCCATCCCTTTGGCTCCGCCGCAGCCTGTCATGAAGTTCCTCACGCCGGTTGGAACGGGTGAAAAATTGGTGTTTTATGTTACAAACTGAAAGCACTGCCGCATCAGCGCCATCCGGGGCAGGAGGAAGGTTCCGGCGCTGTCGGTATAGCGCAGCTCCATTTGGAACACGTCTCCCCCCTCGTTCTCGAACACATAGACCGCCACATGGCAGCCCTGCCCGCTGTCCGTATAGGACAGCTCGGTGGCGGCATAGTCCCCCTGGCCCACGGTGACCTCCCCGGTGGAGAGGTCGGCGTCCCCGGCGGCGGCCTCCACCGCTTCAATGGTGGCCTCCACCGTCTCCGCCCCTCTGGACACCGTCAGTACCCCCTGGGCCACGCCGTCCTCATCCGTCAGGTCGGAGGTAAAGACCGCCGACTGGTTCTCCTCGTCCCAGGCGCAGCGGAAGGTCTCATAGGGATACTCCATGATGAAGCCCAGACTGCACCGGAAGGTGAAGAGGGACACCGTCACCGCCTCATCGTTGACCGTAATGGTCTCCGTCCGTTCGGTGGTGCTGTCCACCCCGTTGGTCAGGGTGCTCTCCGTCTCCTCCGCTTCCGGCTCCGGGGCCGGGTCCCCGCTGCTCTCCCCGCCTGATGTACTGCTCTGCTCCGCCGCCAGCACCGAGGTGGGCTCGGAGAACTCCACCTGGCAGGCCGTCAGGGGCAGGGCAAGGAGGCAGGCCAGCAGCAGCGGCAGGATGGTTCGGTTGTTCATCGTATCATCTCCCTGTGGTAATGTTGTCGATTTTAGGGTTTGCTTTCCTTAGAGAAGCATTGAGAAAGGAAACAGGTTTTTGCCCTTGCCAGGGCATGGCCTACTTTTCTTGCTCCGCCAAGAAAAGTAGCAA
>JAJQBL010000042.1:0-8256 GCA_021203325.1 Clostridiales bacterium
GGGCGGCAGGCGCTGCTGGTGACGCTGGCGGTCAGCGTGCTGTTCTTTGCGGCATGGCTCACCGTGGGCAGCACCCTCTACGCCGCCGCCACCCTGAAGAAGGCGCTGCCCCTGCTGGGGGCGTCTGTCCTGGGGGCGGTGGCAGCCGGGTTTGTGGGGGCCTCTGGAGGAGGGCAAAGAGGGCGGAGGAAATAGCTGTCGGGGCAACTCCATCGATCCCCTCAAATCTGATGCCATCCCCTTTACACCGACAAAATCCCCTCCCCACTGCCCACGGCAGTCGGGAGGGGATTCTTCTGTCACTTCTGCTTTGCCAGCAGGCTGGCGGCGAACTGGTTGGCGGACCGGGGGGTGCGGCTGGGGTGGCGAATGTCCCACTTCACCGCCTCCTTCTCCATCTCCTCCCGCTCCATCGTGACCCCTGCGGCCTGGGCCAGGTCGCAGCACATATGGATGAAGGGCTCCTTCATCAGCTCGGAGTACAGAATGCGCAGGCCGAACCGGGCGGCCAGGGAAACCTTGTCCTCAATGCTCTCTCTGGCGTCCACCTCGTCCCCCCGCCGGTCGGAGAAGCTCTGGCGCACCAGGTTCCGCCGGTTGGAGGTGCAGTAGATCACCACGTTGTCCGGCCTCGGCTCCAGGCTGCCCTCCAGGATGGACTTCAACGCGGAAAAGGTCTTGTCCTCCTTATCAAAGGCCAGGTCGTCAATGAAGATGATGAACTTCTGGGGGCGGTGGCCCAGGTTCCGCACCAGCTTGGGGATGTCGGTGAGGTCCTCCTTCTCCACCTCGATGAGCCGCAGGCTCTCGAAGCCGGGGACCCCCAGCATGGCCTTCACCGTGGCGCTCTTGCCGGTGCCGGAGGCGCCGTAGAGCAGCACGTTGTTCACCGCCTTGCCCTCCACCAGGGCACGGGTGTTTTCGATCACCTGATCCCGCTGGCGCTCATAGCCCCACAGGGTATCCAGAGGACGGAAATCCGGATGCTCCACCGGGCTGACCCGGCCGTCCGCCCAGACAAAGGCGTGGTATTTGGCGAAGAGGCCACAGCCGTTCACCCGGTAGAAGTCCACCAGCCGGTCATACCGGAAGGCCGCGCCGATGTTCCACTCTGGCAGGGCCAGGACGCTCTCCTCCCAGCTCTCCGGCAGCAGGGCGGCCATCATCCCCTTCAGCTCGGTGCAGCTGGTGTTGGCGATATCTGCCAGCACCCCCAGGTCATGTTGGGCGGCCTTTTCCAGCACCGGCGTCACCCGGCCACGGGCCACGGCGTCCGCAAAGGGGGACTCGTCATAGCGCAGATGGTCAAACAGGTAGTCCGCCAGGGAGTCATACCCCTCCTCCGCCAGGGCGTAGAAGCAGTTGGCATAGCTGTCCACATCGGCGCCGCCGCCTTCCAGACCCTCCAGCAGGTCCCGGAGGTAGGCCAGGGGCGGCAGGTCCATCAGGCCCCGGTAAACGGAAATGCTGCAAAAGTCCGCATATAAATTCTCTTTCATCGGTGATTATTCCCCTTCCTCCGGCAGCGTCAGCACGATCTGCTGCTCCAGCCGGTTGCCGGTTTCGGCGGTGGTGGTGATGGTGACGGTGTGGCTGCCGACGGTGTACACCTCATAAATATCCCAGAGGGCCGTCTCCCCCGGAGCCACCGGGCCGCTCTCATAGAGCACCGTCCCGGTGTCCGCCTCCGTGATGACGAAGGAGAGGGTCACGGTGTTGTCCCCGTCGTTGGCAAGGGGCAGGGTGTGGTCGTCCTCCGTCACCGTCCTGTCCAGAAAGCCCGGCCAGACGCAGTATTCCGCCTCCACCACCTCCGGCTCCGTCCCTTCTGAACCGGACGCCACCGCGTCGGCCTCTGTGCCGGCGTCGGCGCTGACGCTGCCGGACGCCTCCGCCGCAAGGTCGCCGCCGGCGGACTGGGACACGGCGTTCTCCCCGCCGCAGCCGGTGAGCCACAGGGCGCACAGCAATGCGGCCAAATAGATTCTCTTTCCCTTCATGGCGGTTCCCTTCCCTCCATCGCAAAATACTCAACAGACAGTATTATAGCGGATTTTTTCCCGGGATGCAATGGATTGGGGAAAACTTCCCTCAGATTTACAGCCCCACAATGCAAAAAACTCAGGGGGATGCGCGGGGCATCTCCCTGAGTTCCGTGTTCAGACCGTTACGCCTTCCAAAGGCTGTGGAGGTTGCAGTAGGCATAGACCTCCTCCACGCTGTCCCCGTCGCTGAGGGCGAAGGTGGCCGCAGGCTTCTCGCCGGGGTTCAGGCGCTTGATCTGGACGCCTTCCCTGGTCTTGAGGGCGATCCACTCGATGTAATGGGCCGGAATCATCGGGTGATCCACCGAGCCCACGTTCACCCTGACCAGGTTCCCCTCCACCTTGTAGTCGGGGACGTGCTTTTCCGCCGCGGCGTCCGTGGTGCCGGGGACCAGCTCCGTCATCTTCTGGCCGCAGCACATGACGGGCACGCCCACGTCCTGCACCTTCATAATGATGTTGCCGCAATGTTCGCAGATGTAAAATTTCAGTTCCATGTTCTGTTCCTCCTGTGATGGATTTCTTATTATAATGAGTGTACCACGTTCCGTGGGTTTGTCGCCGGCGGTCAGTCGGTGCAGCGGCCGTGCCGGCATCCGTTGCCGTCCTCCCGATGGCCGCCCTCGTGGTGGCCGCAGCGGACCTCCGGGGCATAGGCCAGGTGCCCGCCCAGGAAGGCCTCCACAGCGGCGTCCGCGTCGCCGGTCACGCCGCCGTACAGCGGAATCCCCGCCGAAGCCAGGGCCATCTGGGCGCCGCCGCCGATGCCGCCGCAGATCAGGGTGTCGGCCTGCAGGGCGTTCAGCACCTCCGCCAGTGCCCCGTGGCCCTGCCCGTTGGTGCTGACCACCTCCGTGGAGACCACCTTCCCGTCCTCCACGTCATACAGCTTGAACTGCTCCGTACGGCCGAAGTGCTGAAACACCTGGCCGTTTTCATAGGTGACTGCGATCCTCATGACGGTATCCCCTTTCGGTTTTTGAAACATTTGGTGAAGCTCCTGTTTGAAGCAGCCCCCGCCGCAGAACCGGTTCCCGCCGTTGCAAAGCCGATATTCCCCGCCCTCGATTTTCAGCGGGCGCCCGTCCACCAGCGCGTCCGCCACCTTCTTCCGGGCGGAATCATAGATTTTCTGCGCCGTGGTGCGGGCAACCTGCATCCGCTGGCTGCACTGCTCCTGGGACAGGCCCTCTTTGTCGATCAGGCGAATCGTCTCGTATTCATCCACGGTCAGGAGGACAGGCGCCTTCCCCTCCCCGCCCTGCGCCGGGAGAAATTCCAGGGTCTGGGGGAAACGGCAAATCATTCTGCATTTGGTCGGCCTGGGCATTGCGGTGCCTCCTTCTGAATCAGCGGCGGCTCAGAGCCGCCGCCGGAGGGTTCCCTCCTCAGGACGGCTCCCTCTTTGGGTTTGCTGTGCCCTTATCATACCCCGGTTTCTGGCATATGTCAAGAACTGTTTTTGGCATATGCTGGAAAAAGTCAGTGAGGCCCTTCGGGGCCAGCCTCTCCGCGCATCAATTCCAATCCGGCATAATCCAAGTTGGAATTGGAATGAATCGCCAGGTGCCTAAAAACCACGTTTCCATCAGCCCGCATCCGCCCCTGCCCCGCAGCTTCTCATTGCGGCTCTTTTGCAAAATGACTAATGCATTATTCCTTGACAATCCCCGCCGTTTGCGGCTATAATTGAGTCAATTCCTCCAAACCGGGCGGAGCGCTGCTTCGGTTCCGCCCTGTCTGACGCATCAACAACTATCCCCCAGAACAGAAGGTGCCCCATGTTAGAGCTCTCCAAATTTACAGATTACAAAGAAAAGGTGCTGGCCAACTGCTCCCAGGTCATCGTCGGGAAGGACGATGTGATCACCCTGGTGCTGACCTGTTTCCTCTGCTCCGGCCACGTGCTGCTGGAGGACGTGCCCGGCACCGGCAAGACCATGCTGCTCCGTGCCTTTGCCAAAACGGTGGGGGGCGACTTTAAGCGCATCCAGTTCACCCCCGACCTGCTGCCCTCCGACCTGACCGGCATCCACTTTTACAACCAGAAAACCGGGACCTTTGAGTTCCGGCCCGGCCCGCTGCTGTCCAACATCGTCCTGGCGGACGAGATCAACCGGGCCACCCCCCGCACCCAGTCCAGCCTGCTGGAGGCCATGGAGGAGCGGCAGGTGACGGTGGACGGGGACACCATGCTGCTGGAGGAGCCCTTCCTGGTGATGGCCACCCAGAACCCCCTGGAATCCTACGGCACCTTCCCCCTGCCGGAGGCCCAGATCGACCGGTTCTTCATGCGCCTCTCCCTGGGATACATGACCCGGGAACAGGAGATGTCCGTTCTGGCCCGTCCTGCCACCGCCGACCTGCTGGCCGGGCTGGAGCAGGCGGTGACGGCGGAGGAGACCGCCTACGTTCGCTCCGCCTGGCGGGAGGTGAAGGTCTCCCCGGCGGTGCTGGGTTATCTGATGGACATCATCCAGGGGACCCGGCAGGAGAGCGCCTTTGTCACCGGAGTCTCCACCCGGGGCGCCCTGGCCCTGTACCAGGTGGCCCAGGCCACCGCCGCCCTGAACGGCCGCACCTATGTGCTGCCGGAGGACGTGAAGTATCTGGCCCCCTTCGTCCTGTGCCACCGGCTGGGGGCCGGGGGCGGAGCCAGGGGTGCCAAAGCGGAGGACTTTCTCCAGCGCATTTTGGAGAAAACCCCTGTCCCGCTGGAAACCCTGCCATGATCGCCCTGCTCATCATTGTGGTGCTGCTGGCCCTGCTGCTGCAATACCTGGGCCAGCGCCGGGGGCTGGACGGGCTGGAGGCCTCCCTCTCCTTCTCGGAGCCGCTGGTGGAGCCAGAGGCCCAGTTTGACCTGATTTTGCACCTGAAAAATCACAACTGGGCCTTTTTCCCCTTCCTCCGGGTGGTCATCCGGCTGCCGGGCGGCATAACGGTGGATGCGCCTCAAACGCAGCTCCGCCCGGACAACCGGGGCGGACAGACTCTCTCCGTCACCACCTGGCTGTCGCCGCGGCAGCAGCTCTCCCGGCGCATCTCCCTCTCCGCCGATGCCCGGGGGCGGTATCTGGTGCAGGGGCTGACGGTTGACTGCGGGGACTTTCTGGGCCTTTCCGAGCAGCGGCAGAGCTATCAGCAGTTTCTGGAGGTGGTGGCCCTGCCAAAGGAGGCCCCGGAACAGGACATGGGGCGGATCTCCGGCGGCTTCCCCGGCGACCTGTCTGTGAACCGATTCCTCTACGAGGACCCGGTGCTGACGGTGGGCTACCGGGACTATACCGGCCGGGAGCCGATGAAAATGCTGTCCTGGACCCAGATGGCCCGCACCGGAAAGCTGATGGTGAAGCAGTACGACTACACCCTGGAGACCTCCGTCACCGTGATTTTAAATGTGGAGTGCCGCGGGGAACACCCTGAGCCGCTGATCGAAGCCTGCTACAGCCTCGCCCGCACCCTCTGCCGTCAGCTGGAGGAACGGGGGATTCACTACGCCTTTCAGACCAACGCCGTCACCGCCGGGGACTTCGCCTCCTGGCAGTCTGTAGGCGAAGGGCTGGGGCAGCGGCACCTCCTGCACATTCTGGAGGGGCTGGGCCGGGGGCTGTATCAGCCTGCCCGCTCCTGCGAGGCGCTGCTGGAACGGGCGGTGCGCAGCTCTGACGGCACCCACGGCCTGCTGTTTCTCACGCCGGAAAATGACCCGGAGGTGCTCCGGCTGGCCGCCCTGTGGGCGGACCGGGCCGGGGTAGGGCTGTGGACGCTGACCGGACAGGAGGTGCTCCCATGCTGACCCTTGTGCTGCTAAAACTGCTGTCCGACCTGGGGCTGTACTACGCCTTTTGTGGCTTTTTCGTCGTGTTGGCCGGGGCAGAGGCCCCGGTGCTGCTGTGGGCCTGGGGGGTGCAGAGCCTGACCGGGCTGCTGACCTGGCTGCTGCGGGACCGGGGACGGCTCCGGTTCCTGCCGTTGGCGCTGCTGGCGGTGGGCTGGCTGCTGCCGGGGGGCGGTGTCCCGGCCTGGGTCGCCATGGCGCCTCCGGCCGCCTATGTGGTCTGGCTGACGGCGATGCAGCGGTACCTGCCGGAGTGGGGCCGGCAGGTGGACATCTTTTCCGTTTTCTGGAAGGTATTTCTGATTTTCTGTCTGTTTATGCTGGTGATGGGCTGCGGGGAAATCCTCTCCGCCATCACCATTCCCGCAGGACTGACCAGTCTGGCCTGCTGCGTCCTGCTGAACCGCGCCCTGCGCCATGACCTGTCGGTGTGCTGCCAGCCCCGGTATCAGGCCATGAACCTGATGATGGCGGCAGGGATGGGGCTGGCTGCGCTGGCCCTCAGCTCCAAAGCCTTCCTGCAGGGCTGCGGCGCGGTGCTCTGGTGGATTTACAAGACCGTGTTCTGGCCCATTCTGATGGCCGTGGGCCAGCTGCTGGTGGGCGCGATTTATGTGGTCATGTGGCTGCTTTCCTGGATCGGGCTCACCGTCACCGGGGAGGAGCAGGATGCCCAGAACCTCGCCCTGGGGGACACAGATGAGCTGCTGGAAGGGCTGGAGGCCGCAGAAAACAACAGCGAACTCTTCAGCTGGGTATGCATCGCCCTGGTGCTGATTCTGGCCGCAGTCCTCCTCGTGTTTGTGTTTCGCTGGCTCTCCCGCAGCTCCCGGCGGACGGAGGAGCAGCCGGACTCCCGGACGGTGCGGTCCTCCGTCCGCAGCGAAGGCGTCCGCCCTCTGTCCCCGTTTGGCCGCTCCCCCGTCCGGCGGGTACGGCTGCACTACCAGACCTTCCTGAAGCTGTGCCGTGACCGGGGGCTGGAGCTGGAGCGTAGCGACACCAGCCAGGATGTGACCACCAAAAGCGTCCACCGCTTTGACCCCGCCGCCGTCCGGGAACTGCGGCAGCTCTACATCGCCGCCCGGTATAACGACCAGGCCACCGGGGAGGACGCGGCCCGGGCGAAGGAGCTGTGCCAGGCGTTGAAACGCGGAGAACGCTGATTTTCAGGGCGCAGCCGGATGCGGTCTTGCCTGCTTGTAAACCAATTAAAATCAGTCGTTGACAATTTGACGTGTCTGTGCTATCATTGCTGAAGTCCCGGAACCGCTCGAACCGGGAAAGGTCATCAACTGATTCAGGAGGCTGTTTCATGCCCACATCTATCCCTCTTCGTCCCCATCATGGGATGTGCCTGGCCTACTACCAGGGCAGGGGCTACAGCCCCGCCTTCACCCGGGCGGCGGACGCGGCGCTGCTCCGGCTTCTGGAGGAGAACCCGGTCGTGCGCCTGACGGTGGCGGCGGACGTGCTGTGCGCCGCCTGTCCCAACCGCCGGGGAAATCAGTGCGCCGGGACAGGAAACGCCGCCCGCTATGACCGGGCGGTGCTGGAGCGCTGCTGCCTGAACGAGGGGGATGAACTGCCCTTTGCGTCCTTTGCCGCCGCGGTGCAGAAGGCGATTTTAGCCCCCGGCAGCCGGACGGCCATCTGCGGCGGCTGCCAGTGGAACGACCTGTGCGCCGGGCCGGGCCGCTGGGCGGAATTGGATGAGAGCTGAGTTCGGACAGCGCTGCGGAGCCCGGTACAGGGCTTCGGGGCGCTGTCCCTGTTTCTTTTTCCGAGGTTCCCCGGGAAAACCCGAAAAAAAGATTGCATTTTCCGGGGAAACATAGTAAAGTATTAAGTAATGTCATACCTGTATACTGTTGCGCCGGTCACAGCCCCCCTGGCCGGATGTTTTCGCAGGAAGAGGAGTGTTGTGGAAATGAAAAAAGGAATTGCCTTGCTGGCTGTGCTGGCACTTTGCGTATCCCTGTGCTCCGTGGCCTTCGCCACGGAGGAGGTAGAGGATGCCGCGGCTGTGGCCGCCGCCGATATAACGGAAGAGGATGACCCCTCCGTCTCCCCAGATGATTCCTCTGGCTCGGAGGAGAGCGACGCCACCACCTATACCACGGACAGCGGCTATACTTACACCCTGTCTGACGGCGCCGCCACCGTCACCGACTACGACGGAACCGGCGGCGCAATCACCGTCCCCGCCTCCCTGGACAACTACCCCGTGGTGGCCATCGGAGACAGCGCCTTTGAGAAGCAGACTTCCCTGACCTCCGTCACCCTGTCCGAGGGAATCGTATCGGTGGGCCAGTGTGCCTTTGCCGACTGCACCGGCCTGACCTCCGTCACCCTGCCGGACAGCCTGAC